>NZ_NOIW01000099.1:0-19219 GCF_002708645.1 Sphingobium sp. IP1 | reverse complement strand
GCTCAATGTCATGCCCTGCGTCTTCCCGATCCTGGGGTTGAAGGCACTGAGCCTGGCCAAGGCGGGTGGCGACGAGCGGGCGGCGCGTCGCGAGGCGCTGGCTTACACCCTTGGCGTGATCGTCGCCTGTCTGGCTTTGGGCGGTCTTTTGCTCGGACTTCGTGCTGGTGGCGCGGCGCTGGGCTGGGCGTTCCAGTTGCAACGGCCCGAGATTATCATCCTGTTGCTTCTGCTCGTGACGGCCATAGCGCTCAATCTTGCCGGTCTGTTCGACCTGCCCGCTTTTGGTGGTGGCGATCGATTGACCCGCCAGCAAGGCGCGGCCGGTGCCTTCTGGACCGGCGCGCTGGTCGCCTTCGTTGCGACGCCCTGCACCGGGCCGTTCATGGGCGCGGCGATGGGCACGGCGCTGGTGCTGCCCCTGGGCGCGGCACTGGCGATTTTTGCCGGCCTTGGCCTTGGTCTGGCGCTGCCCTTCCTGTTGCTCGCTTATCTGCCGGCTTTGCGCAATCGCCTGCCACGTCCTGGTGCGTGGATGGGCCGCTTGCAGCGTATCCTGTCGATCCCGATGTTCCTGACAGCCTTGGGCCTTGCTTGGCTGTTGTGGCGGCAGCGGGGCTTGGAGGGCTTGAGCATTGGTTTCTTCGCCGTGCTGGTGTTCGGCGGTGCGTTGGCATTCTATGGCGAAAGGCAGCGATCCGGAAAAAAGGGCGGCATGACATGGCTGGTTGGCGCTGCCCTGATCTGCGTTGTTGCCATAGCCTCGGTGCCCTATGCCGACCCTCGCCTCCAACATCAGGATGAAGGCAATGTCGTCGCCTTCGACGCGGAGAAACTCGACGGGCTGCGCGCCGCGAACAAGCCGGTCTTTCTCTATTTCACCGCCGACTGGTGCCTGACCTGCAAGGCCAATGAGGCCGCCGCGATCGAGCGGGCGGAGGTGCGTGCGGCATTCGAGAAGGCGGGCGTCACTGTCATGATGGGCGACTGGACCAATGCCGATCCGGCGATTACCCGCTTCCTCGAAGCGCAGGGCCGTTCGGGCGTGCCGCTCTACCTTTGGTACGCACCAGGCAAGGAGGCCCAGACATTGCCGCAGCTACTGACCCCGTCGACACTCACCGGACTGGTGCGCTGATGGCCAAGATTCGTGCCGATCAGTTGCTCGTCGACAATGGCCTCGCCGAAAGCCGCGCGCGGGCGCAGGCGCTGATTCTCGCCGGCCTCGTCTATCTGGGCGAAAAGAAGGTAGAGAAGGCGGGGCAGCAGGTGGCGGCTGACGCCGAACTGGACGTGCGCGGGCGCGACCATCCCTGGGTCTCGCGCGGCGGCATCAAGCTGGCCCATGCGATCGACGAATATGGCATCGACGTCACCGGTTTCGTCGCGATCGACGTCGGCAGCTCGACCGGCGGCTTTACCGACGTGCTGCTGACCAAGGGCGCGGCAAAGGTCTATGCCGTCGACAGCGGCACCAACCAGCTTGCCTGGAAGCTGCGCTCCGACGATCGCGTCATCGTCCATGAACAGACCAGCGCCCGCATCCTGACCGACGCCCACATAACCGAGCCGGTCGACATCATCGTGTGCGACGCCAGCTTCATCAGCCTGGCCAAGGTGCTGGAAAAGCCGGTCACCTTCGCCCGGCCCGGCGCGCAACTGGTCGCCCTCATCAAGCCGCAGTTCGAGGCTGGGCGAGAGGAAGTGGGCAAGGGCGGGGTGGTGCGCGATCCCGCCATTCACCAGCGCGTCTGCGACGAGGTCGCTGCCTGGGTACGTGAGAAGGGCTGGGAAGTGCTTGGAATCACGACCAGTCCGATCACCGGGCCACAGGGAAATGTCGAATTTCTGATTCACGCGCGGCTTGGCGGATAATCGCGCCAGCTTCGTTACCCGCCCTGCGATACATTTTGACACATTCCATGCGGTTGTGTCCGTCACAAAGGCCCGTTAGCCCCTCGTCATGCGCTCGACCCTGCCTGTCATTCTCGTTGCCCTTTGTCTTGCCGGTTGCGGCGGGGAGAAGGAAAAGAAAGCTCGCCCGCCGGCTCTGGTGGAGGCGGTGGCGATTGCGCCCACCCGCTTCACCGACAATGTCGAGGCGGTCGGCACCGCGCTCGCCAATGAGCAGGTGATATTGTCCGCGCCGGTGACCGAGCGGATCGATGTGCTGAACTTCGCTGATGGCGGCTTCGTGTCCAAGGGGCAGGTGATCGCCCGCATGGCCGTGGGGCAGGAAAAGGCCGAGCTGGCCGCCGCCGAAGCGACCGCGCTGCAGGCCGACCAGCAGTTGAAGCGCATCCAGGCGCTCAAGTCGCGCGGCTTTGCCACCGGCGCCACGGTCGAGCAGCAGATTGCGCTCGCCAGCAGCGCGCGCGCCAACGCCGACCTCGCCCGTGCCGGCATCGGCGACCGCACCATCCGCGCGCCGTTCAGCGGCTGGGTGTCGCTGCGCACCGTATCGCCCGGCGCGGTCATCACCGCCGGCACCGCGATCGCCACGGTCAGCGACATTTCGCGGATCAAGCTGGACTTCACCGTGCCCGAGACGCGGCTGTCGATGATCCGCGAAGGCATGCCGATCAAGGCGGTGTCCGCCGCCTGGCCCGACCGGCCGTTCAATGGCACGATCGCAACGATCGATCCCGTGATCGATCCCGCCACCCGCGCCGTGCGCGTCCGCGCGATCATGCCCAATCCCGACAAGGCGCTGAAGCCCGGCATGCTGCTGACCGTCAGCGTCTTCTCGCGCGAGCGCCAGTCGCTCGGCGTGCCCGAACTGGCGGTGATCGGCGATGGCGACGAGCGTTTCGTCTTCGTGCTGGACGGTCGCACCGCCAAGCGGACCAAGGTCGAAACCGGCATCCGCCAGAACGGCCTGGTCGAGATATTGGGCGGCTTGAAGGCCGGCCAGCAGATCGTGACCGAGGGCGTGGTGAAGCTGACCGATGGCGCACCGGTGCGCCTGGCCGGCGACAAGAAGGGTGATGACGACAAGGGCGGCAAGTCCGCCAAGGCCGCCGGCTAAACCGATGCAGCTTTCCGATCTCTCGGTCCGCCGGCCGGTCTTTTCGGCGGTGGTCGCGGTGCTGATGTGCATCGTCGGCCTGGTCGGCTATTTCAGCCTGTCGGTCCGCGAATATCCCGATACCGATCCGCCGATCGTCTCGGTCGAGACGACCTATACCGGCGCCGCCGCGTCGGTGGTGGAAACCCGCATCACCCAGCAGATCGAGGATGCGGTCGCGGGCGTGCAGGGCATCCAGACCATCACCTCGACCTCGCAGGACGGCACGTCCAACATCAATATCGAGTTCGATCCCTCGCGCGACATCGACAGCGCCGCCAATGACGTGCGCGACCGTGTCGGGTCGGTGACCGAAGATCTGCCCGAGGATGCGCTGGCGCCCGAGATCCGCAAGGTCGATTCCGACGCGCGATCGATCCTGTTCCTGGCCTTCTCGCGCCCCGGCTGGTCGCCGATCCAGATCAGCGACTATCTTGACCGCAACATTGCCGACCGCTTCGCCGCGATCGATGGCGTCGCCCGCGTCACCATCGGCGGCGAGGCGCGGCCGTCGACCCGCATCTGGTTCAATGCGGAAAAGCTGGCCGCATTCGGCCTGACCCCGGCCGATGTCGAAGCGGCACTGCGCACGCAGAATGTCGAACTGCCCGCCGGTCGCTTTGAATCGAAGGACCAGAACCAGACGCTGCGCGTCGAGCGGCCCTTCGCCACGCCGGACCAGTTCGCGCAACTGGTCGTGGGCCGGGGCGAGGATGGCTATCAGGTGAAGCTGGGCGATGTCGCCCGGATCGAGGAAGGGGCCGAAAACCCCTATAGCAGCTTCCGTTCCAACCAGGGCACGGCGATCGGCATCGGCATCATCCGCCAGTCGGGCGCCAACACGCTGGAAGTGGCGCAGAAGGCCAAGGCGCTGATCAAGGAGTTGGAGCCGACCCTGCCCAAGGGCATGAAGGTGGCGATCGGCACCGACGAATCCCTGTTCATCGAACGCGCCATCGATAACGTCTACGACACGCTGGTCGAGGCGGCGCTGCTCGTCATCCTCGTCATCTTCCTGTTCCTGGGATCGGTGCGCGCGACGATCGTGCCGGCCGTCACGGTGCCGATCTGTCTGCTCGCCACCTGCGCGGTGATGTGGCTGCTCGGGCTGTCGATCAACCTGCTGACCCTGCTCGCCTTCGTCCTCGCCATCGGCCTGGTGGTCGATGACGCGATCGTCGTGCTGGAAAATGTCTATCACCGCGTCGAACAGGGCGAAGATCCGCTGGTCGCCGCCTATCTCGGCACGCGGCAGGTGGGCTTTGCCATCATCTCGACCACATTGGTCGTTTGCGCCGTGTTCGTGCCGGTCATGTTCCTGGCCGGCCAGACCGGCCTCTTGTTCCGCGAACTCGCCATCGCGATGATCGCGGCGATCGGCTTCTCCGGCTTCATCTCCTTGAGCCTCGCGCCGATGCTCTGCTCCAAGCTGCTGAAGAATGCCGAGCGCGGCCGGCTGGCGCGCTGGGTCGATGATCGCTTCCAGCGGATCGAACATGGCTATGGCCGCTGGCTCGACTGGACCTTGAAGAAGCCGCTGATGCCGCTGCTCGGCGTCGCGATCTTCCTGGGTGTCGCCTTCTTCCTCTTCACCCGCCTGCCGGCCGAACTGGCCCCGGCCGAGGATACCGGCGTGGTCGAGGCCAATATCAACGCGCCCGAAGGCACCGGCTTCGACCGGATGATGGCCTATATGCAGAAGATCGAGAATGATCTCGCCTTCCTGCGCAAGGACGGCACGCTGCAAAATCTGGTGATCCGCACCCCCGGCGGTTTCGGCACCACCGACGATTACAACAACGGCAATGTCATCGCCTTCCTGCGGCCATGGGAAGACCGCACCATCACCACGGCGGAAGTCGCGACCATCATCAACAAGGTGATCGCCGACCAGCCCGGCGTGCGCGGCAATGCGGCGCCGCGATCGGGCCTGGGCCGTGGTCGCGGCCTGCCGGTCAATATCGTGCTGGCCGGTTCCACCTATGAGGGGCTGGTGGCGGCGCGCGACCGCATCATGCTGGCGGCGGCGAGCTATCCGGGCCTCATCAACCTCGACAGCGATTACAAGGAAACCAAGCCGCAGATGCGGATCGAAACCGATCTGCAGCGCGCCGGCGACCTGGGCGTGTCGGTGAACGATGTCAGCCAGGCGCTGCAAAGCCTGCTCGGTTCGCGCCGCGTCACCACCTATGTCGACCGCGGCGAGGAATATCGCGTGCTGGTGCAGGCAGAGCGGGACGGGCGCCAGACGCTGGCCGATCTGGAACGTATCCAGGTGCGCAGCCGCAGCGGCGTACTAGTGCCCTTGTCGGCGGTCGTGACCGTGCGCGAAGTGGCCGGGCCGCGTCAGCTCAACCGTTACAACAAGCTGCGTGCCATCACCCTGACCGCCGCGCTGGCGCCGGGGACGTCGCTGGGGCAGGGGCTGGCCTTCCTGGAGGATCAGGCGCGTCAGTCGCCCGAGGTGCTGGCGATCGGCTATCGCGGCGAAAGCCAGTCGCTGCGGGAGACCGGCGGGTCGATCTGGATCGTCTTCGGCCTCACCATCCTGATCGTCTATCTGCTGCTCGCGGCGCAGTTCGAAAGCTTCATCCACCCCGGCGTCATTATCGCGACGGTGCCGTTGGCGGTGGCGGGCGGTGCGCTGGGCCTGGCGATCACCGGCGGGTCGATCAACCTCTACAGCCAGATCGGCATCGTCATGCTGGTGGGCCTGGCCGCCAAGAACGGCATCCTGATCGTCGAGTTCGCCAACCAGTTGCGCGACGAAGGGATGGAGATTGCCGAGGCGATCCGCGAGGCGGCCAAGCGGCGTCTGCGCCCGATCCTGATGACGTCGATCGCGACCGTCATCGGCGCCGTGCCACTGGTGCTGCGCGGCGGGGCCGGTGCGGCGGCGCGCCATTCGATCGGCGTGGTGATCGTGTTCGGTGTCAGCCTGGCGACGCTCATCACCCTGTTCCTCATTCCCATTTTCTATTCGCGCGTTGCCAAGCGCACGGTTTCTCCGCAAACCGTTGGTCGCAAACTGGATTCGGCGCTCAAGGATTCGCCCGAACCCGCCGAATAGCTTGGAGCTGCGTTGCCGATGAACGAGATCGCGTCCCAGGGTCAGTTGCGTCTTGCCTATCTGCGCTGGGCGTTGGTCACGGTGCCCGCGATCGTCTTTCTCGGCTTCCTGTCGGGCAGGCTCGCCAATAGCGGTTTCGGCAATCGCTGGTTCGCCTCGCTCAACCTGCCGGCGCTGATGCCGCCGGGCTGGGCCTTCGCCGTCGCCTGGACGATCCTCTATGTGCTGATGGCGCTGGCCTTCGCGATCGTGCTGCATGCGCGCGGGGCCAGGGGGCGGGGGGCGGCTGTCGTGCTGTTCCTGATGCAGCTGGCGCTCAACCTTGCCTGGTCGCCGCTCTTCTTTCGCGCGCATCAGGTGGGGGCGGCGCTGGGCCTGATCCTGGTGCTGGCGCTGCTGGTGGCGCTCACCACTGCCCTGTTCTGGCGGATACGTCCCTTTGCCGGTGCGTTGATGTTGCCCTATCTGGTCTGGCTGGTCTTTGCCTCCTACCTCAACTATGAGGTCGGCCGCCTGAACCCGGATGCGCACAGGCTTGTCGCGCCGGCACTCCAGACCCAGATATGATTTCGGCGCATCCACGCGCCTGATACGAGGATAGACGATCATGCAGAGCGAGAACCGCTTTTTCGACGACCTGGCCAAGCTGGTGAACGGCGCTGCCGGCACGGTCGCGGGCATGACCCGCGAGTTCGAATCCAATGCGCGCGAACGCGCCAAGGAATGGATCGGCGGCGTCGACTTCGTCAGCCGTGAGGAATTTGACGCGGTCAAGGCGATGGCGGCCGCCGCGCGCGAGGAAGTCGAACTGCTCAAGGCCCGCCTCGACGCGCTGGAAGGCAAGGCGCCCGAGCCGGTCACCAAGACCGTGCGCGCCGCCAAGACGAAAGCTGTGGATAAGGATGCGGGCGCCGAGTAAGCGCCCTGTCCTTTCGCCGCTTGCGGTGATAAAGGCGCGCCGATGATGGATAGCGACGAATTTGAGAATGGCGGCCATGAGGCCGCGCCGATCGACATGCTGGCGGCCTTTTACGAGGCGCATGGCTGGAGCTATGAGCAGGTCGGCGAGGACGAGATCGTCGCGAGCACCCAGGGGTCGTGGGCGCAATATGAGCTGCGCGGCATCTGGCGTGACGAGGATCAGGTGCTGCAGCTTCTCGCGCTGCCCGACATCCGCGTCAATGACGACAAGCGCGCCGTCATCTACGAGACGCTGGGCCTGATCAACGAACAGCTCTGGCTCGGCCATTTCGAGCTATGGTCGTCGAGCGGCATCATCCTGTTCCGCCATGGCGCCTTGCTGGGGCAGGGCGGCACGCTGACGCTGGACCAGGCGCAGGTGCTGATCGAGACCGCGATCGACGAGTGCGAGCGTTTCTATCCGGTGTTCCAGTTCGTCCTGTGGGGTGGCAAGAGCCCGAGCGAGGCGATCAGCGCGAGCCTGATCGAAACCCGCGGCGAAGCCTGACATATCTGCCTGAAAGCCTGACCATGACCATTGCCTGCTGGCCCGAACATCTTTTCCTTGTCGGCTGCGGCAACATGGCCGGGCAGATGCTGACTCGCTGGCTGGCGTGCGGGCTGGATCCCGCCCGCGTCACTGTGCTGCGGCCCAGCGGCAAGCCGGTGGCGCAGGGCGTGACCGTCGTCACCGCCTATCCCGACGCGCTGCCGGCCGGCACCACCGTGCTGTTGGGGATGAAGCCTTATCAGATTGCCGATGTCGCCGCTGGTCTTGCGCCGCTGCTGACGGCGGAGACGCGGCTGGTTTCGATCCTGGCGGGAACACCGATTGCAGACCTGCGCCGGCATTTCCCGGCGCCGCGCGATGTCGTCTGCGCCATGCCCAACCTGCCGGTCGGGTTGGGCGAGGGCGTGGTCGCGCTCTACACCGATGCGGCCACGGATGCGGCGGCCAAGGCCGACATTGCTGCGTTGATCGCGCCGCTGGGCCTGGCCGAATGGATGGGGGACGAAGCCCTGTTCAATCAGGTGACGGCCCTGTCGGGCTGTGGCCCGGCCTTCCTGTTCCGCTTCATCGATGCGCTGTCGCGCGCCGGCGAGGCTGTGGGCATTCCCGCCGATCAGGCCGCGCGCATGGCGCTGGCCACGGTGCAGGGATCGGCGAACATGGCGGCGCGCGCCAGCGTCAGCCCGGCGACCCTGGCGGACCAGGTCGCCAGCCCCGGTGGCATGACGCGCCAGGGCCTCAATGTGCTGGACGCCGACAATCGCCTGCTCGACCTTCTGACCGACACGCTGGTCGCGGCGCGCGACCGGGGTGCGGCGATGGCGCGGGGCGAATAGGGACGGTTCCGGTCCGCGCCATTATCCGTTAAGGGGGCGCGATCGATATACGGAGTCCGTTCATGCTGTCCCCCGAAACCCCCATCCTGCTGCTCACCACCGGTGGCACGATCGACAAGGTCTATTTCGACGCCCTGTCCGACTATCAGGTCGGCGAGACGGTGATGGCCAAGCTGTTGCAGGTGGCACGGGTCAAGCGGCCGTTCCGGATCGAGGAAATTACCCGCAAGGACAGTCTGGAGCTGGACGACACCGATCGTGCGCTGATCGCCGCCCGCGTCGCCGCCGCGCGCGAGAAGCATATCGTCATCACCCATGGCACCGACACCATGACCGAGACGGCCAAGCTGCTGCAGGACATTCCCGGCAAGACCGTCGTGCTGGTCGGTGCGCTGGCGCCGGCGCGCTTTGGCGAGAGCGACGCGAGCTTCAACCTTGGCATGGCTTTCGCCACCGCGCAGGTCGCCGAACCGGGCGTCTACATCACCATGAGCGGATCGGTGTTCCGCGCCGACAAGGTGGTCAAGGACCGCGCCAAGGGCGCCTTCGTCCCGACCGGCGAGTAAGGCGGGCCAGCGGGGCGGCTGAAACCTTTGCCCACTCTCCGGCATTGTTGCCCCCACGGGGTGACAAAGAGGAGAGACTTTATGGCAGATTATCAGGAACGCCCGGCGCCCACGACGACCATCATCGAAAAGCGCAGCGGCGGCGGCACGACCATCGCGATCCTGTTGCTGGTCGTGGTGGTGGCGGTTGCCGCCTTCTTCCTGATCAGCAGCCAGACCCGCAAGGATGATGCCGTGTCGAGCGCGGCGAGCCAGGTCGGTCAGGCGGCGAGCGATGTCGGCGACGCCGCCAAGGATGCCGCCGACAGCGTGAAGGGCAATTGATCCAAGGGGCCGGCTTCCACGGCGGAGCCGGCCCTTTTTTCAGACCATGATCTTGTCGAGCGCGGCGCAGAAGGCCTGCATGTCGGCCATGGAGCCGACGGTGACGCGCGACATGGTGGGCCAGGGCGCCCAGTTGCGGCCGATGCCGACACCCGCCGCCAGGAACTGGGCCTGCACGCCGGCCGCCGGCTTGCCCCAGTCGACCATGAACATGTTGGCATCCGACGGGATGAACTTGACCCCGAGCTTGGTGAGATGGGCGAAGGTGAAGTCGCGCGCGGCGATCATCTCGGCCCGGCGCTGCTCGATCAGCGCCTTCTGCGTCAGCGCCACCGTGCCGCACACGACCGAGGGCAGGGGCAGGTTGGTCGACATGCGCTTGCCATCATAGCGCATCATCCTGGCATGCAGGTCCGGTCGCGTGATGGTGGCGCCCAGCCGCATGCCGGCCATGCCGAACAGCTTGGAGAAGGTGCGCAGCACGATCATGTCCTTGCCCTGCGCGACCAGCGGCGCGGCAGACTGGCCGTGCGAGAAATGGAGATAGGCTTCGTCCACCAGAACGATCGATCCGGCCGGCTTGTTGGCGACCAGCCATTCGATGTCGGCGATCGGCGTCAGCGTGCCGGTGGGGTTGTTGGGCGAGCAGATATAATAGAGGCCGGCGTCCGGATTGGCGGCCAGCATCGCCTTCACGTCATGACGATAATCGGGCGTCAGTGGCACCTTCGTCACCTTGGCGCCGGCCCATTCCGCCGTGCCCCAGGGCTGTTCATAGCTGACATCGGCGGTCACCAGCCCCTTTTGCGGCGAGCAGAAGGCGACGACGATGCGCGAGAGCGGATCGCTGGACCCCGGCCAGGGCAGGACATGGTCGACCGGCACGCCCTCGATGGTCGCGAGCGTCTTCTTGAAGTCGGTGACTTCGGTGCCGGGGTGATAGAAATTGGCATGGGAGACGATCTTCGCCGCGGCGGCCTGGGCGACGGGGAAGGGGCCGGTCCAGCATTCGTTGGAGCCGATCCGCACCTTGGGGAAATTGCCTTCTTCCGGGCCGTCATTGCGCTGTGCCCAAACCGGGGTGCCGGCGGTGGCGACCGCCACGCCCGCGCCCAGCACGCCCAATATGCGGGCGGCGTCGCGGCGCGAATAGCCGCGCTGGATCAGATCCTGCTGCGCGTCATTCTGGTCGTTCATGGCTATTCCCCTATGCGTCCTGAAGAACGGTTCGGGGGAGTCAACGGACGAGGGCAGGATTCCCGCAATGGCCCTGCCGTAACGAAGAAGGGCGCCCTCTGGGAGGGCGCCCTTCGTCATGTTTCAGCCTGTTCGGGTGAAGGGATCAGCCTTCGACCTTGGCATATTTCGGCGCGGCCTCATTGAGGATGCGCAGGATCTTCTGCAGCGCGGTGGGCTCGTCGGTCTCTTCCATTGCGGCCAGTTCGCGGGCGAGGCGGCTGGAAGCGGCTTCGAAGATCTGGCGTTCGGAATAGCTCTGTTCGGGCTGGTCGTCGGCACGGAACAGGTCGCGGGTCACTTCGGCGATCGACACCAGGTCGCCCGAATTGATCTTCGCTTCATATTCCTGGGCGCGGCGCGACCACATGGTGCGCTTGACCTTGGGCTTGCCCTTCAGGGTTTCCATCGATTCCTCCAGCGTCTTGTTGGAGGACAACTTGCGCATGCCGACGCCTTCAGCCTTGTTGGTGGGAACGCGCAGCGTCATGCGCTCCTTTTCGAAACGGAGCACATACAGCTCCAGTTCCATGCCCGCGATCTGCTCCTTTTGGAGTTCGATCACACGGCCCACGCCGTGCTTGGGGTAAACGACATAATCACCAACGTCAAAGGACAGCGCCTTGGCAGCCATTTGAAACCTTTCTATTCAACCGGGGAACGGGCCGTCGCGGGGCAGGTGCAGCAGGGGCACGAGTCGGGGAAAGTCCGCGGCGTCACCGTCAAGACATGATGCGAATACTCCAGGACGAACGCGACCATGTTCGTCCGCTGGGCGCTATTTAGCAGATTCGTAACAAAATTGCCACCCCCGGACACAAAGTCTGGGGGTGCGGCACAAAATGGGACGCTGCGCCTTGATGGCGCAGGATAATATCGATCAGCTGCCCTCGCCGGGTTCGGGCGAGAAGAACTGTTCCAGCTTGTTCTCTACGCCGCTCATCGCGTCGGCATCAGCCGGGGCCTCGCCCTTGACCGTGATGTTGGGCCATTCGGCCGAATATTTGGTGTTGAGTTCCAGCCACTTTTCGAGGCCGTTCTCGGTATCGGGCAGGATCGCCTCGGCCGGGCATTCCGGTTCGCACACGCCGCAGTCGATGCACTCATTGGGATTGATGACCAGCATGTTTTCGCCCTCGTAGAAACAGTCCACGGGGCAGACCTCGACGCAATCCATATATTTGCAGCGGATGCAGTTGTCGGTCACGACATAGGTCATTGTCAGGGCACTCTTTGGGTTGCGACAGCGGCGGCCCTGCTATGCCCGGCGCGCGCGAAGGTCAATGAGGATAATGTTGACGGGGGCGTAGGGGCGGTTTTGTGCTGTCGGCAGTGCAGATGGTCGGTCGGGCCGCCCGTTCGAGCGGCCCGAGTCATCGTCAGCTGCGCACGTCGGATTCGGTGACGGGCGAGATCTTGATTTCGACGCGGCGGTTGGCGGCCTTGCCTTCCTCGGTCGCGTTCGACGCGATCGGCTGGGTTTCGCCAAAGCCGCGCGTGGCGATGCGGGCCGACTGGACGCCATGGCTGGTCAGGTAACCGGCGACCGACTGGGCGCGGCGTTCCGACAGCGTCTGGTTATAGGCGTCCGACCCGTCGCTGTCGGTGTGACCATATACGTCGATATAGGTCTTGGGATATTGCGACAGGATCGAGGATACCTCGTCCAGCGTGGGGCGGAACTGTGGCTGGACGCTGGCGTCGTTGAACGCGAAGGTGATGCCCGAGGGCATGCGCAGCAGCAGGTCGTCGCCCTGGCGGATCACGTCGACACCGCTGCCGGCGGTCTGCTGGCGCAGCTTGCGTTCCTGTTCGTCCATATAGGAGCCGATACCGGCGCCCGCGATCGCGCCGATGCCGGCGCCCAGGATCTTTTCGGTGCGGTCATGTCGGCCGCCGACCAGATCGCCCAGCAGATAGCCGCCGAGCGCGCCGCCGATGCCGCCAATCGCTGCCTTCGACATGCGCTTCTGCCCGGTTTCCGGGTCGGTGGTGCAGGCGGTGGTGGTCAGCATCGCGGCCAGGCCGGCCGCCATCATGATCCGGTGCGAAATCCTCATTTTTCTATTCCCTTGTCTTTGGCATCCGCGTGGATGGATGCCTCCCTAATAACCCAGGCGATGGATTGTTCCACAAGTGAACTGAACGGGCGATGATGGGATGGTTGTGAAAACGAAAGAATAAAGGTTATAGGGGGGGGGACCACCATGGCCACGATCCCCCCTCCCGCTCCGACGCCCTTCCCCTGGGTAGACCTCATCATCATCCTGGCGCTGGTCGCGCTGAACGGC
This sequence comes from Sphingobium sp. IP1, assembly GCF_002708645.1. NCBI lineage: Bacteria > Pseudomonadati > Pseudomonadota > Alphaproteobacteria > Sphingomonadales > Sphingobiaceae > Sphingobium > Sphingobium sp. IP1. The sequence continues at coordinate 6,358 of NZ_NOIW01000099.1, read as the reverse complement.
GTCTTCGCGATGTCGGAGCTGGCCATCGTGTCCGCGCGCAAGCCACGGCTGCAGGCGATGGAGAAGGCGGGCAAGCGCGGCGCCAGGTCGGCGTTGCAGCTGGCGGCGGACCCCGGCAAGTTCCTGTCGACCGTCCAGATCGGCATCACCCTGATCGGCATCATTTCGGGCGCCTATTCGGGCGCCAGCCTGGGCGGGCCGACCGGCGAGCGGCTGGCGGCGCTGGGCCTGTCGCCCAATATGGCGGAAAATCTGGGCTTTGCGCTGGTCATCGGCCTCACCACCTATGCTTCGCTGATCATCGGCGAACTGGTGCCCAAGCAGTTCGCGCTGCGTCAGCCCGAGCCGATCGCCGTGCTGGTGGCGACGCCGATGCTGTATCTGGCCAAGCTCACCGCGCCGGTGGTGTGGGTGCTCGACAAGTCGAGCGGCCTGATCTTCAAGCTGCTGGGGCTGGACCGCGAATCCGAACATCATGTCACCGTCGAGGAACTGCACCTGATCGTCGCCGAGGCGAGCCGGTCGGGCATCATCGAGGAAAGCGAGCGGGCGATCATCTCCGGCGTGGTGCGGCTGGCCGACCGGCCGGTGCGCGAGGTGATGACCCAGCGCATGGATGTCGACTGGATCGACATCAACGCCGACGAGGATACGATTCGCCTGCGCCTGCTGGAAACGCCGCATACCCGCCTGCCGGTGGGGCGTGGATCGGTGGAGGACATTATCGGCATCGTCCAGGCGCGGGACATCATGACCGCCTTGTTCCGGGGCGAGGCGCTGAATATCGAGGCGCTGCTGCGCAAGGCGGAGGTCGTGCCCGATCAGGTCGACGCGATGGATGCGCTGGAAGTGCTGCGCAAGTCCGACGTGCCGATGGTGATGGTGCATGACGAATATGGGCATTTCGAGGGGATCGTGACCCCGGCCGATCTGCTGTCCGCCATCGCCGGCCATTTCGCATCCGACCGCGACGTCTATGACGAGCCGGATCTGGTCGAGCGCGAGGATGGCAGCCTGCTGGTGTCGGGGCAGATGCCGATCGACCAACTGGCCGAGAAGATCGATATCAACCTGTCCGAGGACCGCGATTATGCGACGGTCGCGGGCCATGTGCTGTGGCTGCTCAAGCGCCTGCCGGAAGTCGGCGACTATGCCGAGGATCAGGGCTGGCGCTTCGAGATTGTCGACATGGACGGGCGCAAGATCGACAAGCTGCTGGTCGCGCAGCTCTGACCATGGCGGCGTCGGCGCTCGATGCGGTCGATCGCCTGGCGCTGCGCCTGCTGGAAGAAAAGGATGGGCTGGCCGTGCTGGGCCTGTGCGGGGCGCAGGGCAGCGGCAAGAGCACATTGGCGCAGGCGCTGCTGGCGCGCATGGGCGCGCGGGGCGTGGCGAGCGCGATCCTGTCGATCGATGATCTGTATCTGACGAAGGGTGAGCGGGAAGTGCTCGCCGGGACTGTGCATCCGCTGCTGCGGACGCGGGGCGTGCCGGGGACGCATGATGTCGCGCTGGGCTTGCGGGTGCTGGACGCGCTGGCGGCGGGGCAGGCGGTGCGCTTGCCGCGGTTCGACAAGGCGGTGGATGATCGCTTGCCGGAAAGCGCGTGGCCGGAGGCCGGGGCGGGGCTGCGGCTGCTGATGCTGGAGGGCTGGTGTGTGGGCGCGCGGGCGCAGGAGGCTGGCGCACTGGATGTCCCGGTCAACGCGCTGGAGCGGGACGAGGATGGCGACGGGCGCTGGCGGCGCTTCGTCAACGATGCGCTGGCGGGCGAGTATCAGGCGCTGTTCGGGCGGATCGATGCGCTGGCGCTGCTGGCGGCGCCGGGGTTCGAGGTGGTGCAGGGCTGGCGGACGCAGCAGGAGGCGGCGTTGCGGGCCGGCGGCGGCAGTGCGGTGATGAACGATGCGGAGATTGCCCGCTTCATCCAGCATTATGAGCGGCTGACCCGGCATATATTGGACGAGATGCCGGCGCGGGCCGATCTGGTCGTGGCGCTGGATGCCCGGCGCGGCGTGACGGCGGTTCGCAGCCGATAGCCGAAAAGGGCGCCGCCACCGGCTGCGCCCTTCCTGAAATTTACTGCGCTGCGTTCTCGGCCGGGGCTTCGGTCGCGTTGGCTTCATTGTCGCCGCCTTCGGCCGGGGCGGCATTGTCGGCAGCGGCGGGGGGCGCGTGGGGGGCAGGGGGAGGTTGGACCCCTGGGTGTTGAGCCAGGCGATCAGGTTGGCGCGATCGGCCGGGTTGGAGAGGCCGGCAAAGGTCATCTTGGTGCCGGGGGCAAATTCACGCGGGCTTTTCAGCCAATGGTCGAGATTGTCGAAGCTCCATTCGCCGCCCTTGCTCTTGAGCGCTTCGGAGAAGGCGAAGCCGCCCTTGCCCTGGCCGATGCCTTCGCCGACGGTGGCATAGAGATTGGGGCCGATGCCGTTGGCGCCGCCCTGGTTGACGGTGTGGCAGGCGGCGCATTTCGCGAACACCTTCTCGCCGGCCGCGACATCCGCGCTGGCGAGCAGGGTATTGAGGCCGGGGCCGCTGTCGCCGCCACCTTCGCCTTCCACCTCGACGCCCTCGATCGCATAGCCCATCTTTTCGGGCCGTTCATCGTGGAAATATTTGGAACTGACGATCGCGCCACCCAGCGCGATGATGCCTGCAAACAACGCCCACCCTGCAACGGTGTTGAATCGATCGCCCATCCGCAGATTTCCCTCGCATCTTTGTTATGGAGGCTGTCGTGCGCTCCCCCACTTAAGCACTTGCCATAATGGGGGATAGGCCGGGGTGCAACCCGCCGTGGCGCTTTTCGAGCGGTGCCGCCCCGCCGATGCTTGCGCGCGATCCCCCAACTGCCTAAGCGCGCAGGCACGCATGGAAAATTATCCCGCCCCCGCTCGCGCGCTGGTCGCCGACATGTCGCAAAAGGCCGCTGCCGATCCGGCGCGCGCCGTCGCCTATCAGGGCGCGCCCGGTGCCAATTCGCACCTAGCCGCGCTTGGCTACGCCCCCGATTGCGTGCCGCTGCCCAGCTTTGCGTTCGAGGATGCGATCGACGCGGTGCGCAATGGCCTTGCCGCCCGGGCGATCATTCCGATCGAGAACAGCCTGCACGGCCGCGTCGCCGACATGCATTTCCTGCTGCCCGAATCCGGGTTGCACATCGTCGACGAATATTTCCTGCGCATCCGCCACTGTCTGATGGCGCCCGACACGGTGCCGGTGAAGAGCGCGATCAGCCATCCGCAGGCGCTGGGCCAGTGCCGCCATTATCTGCGCGAGCGCGGCATCCAGCCGGTCGCCTATGCCGACACCGCCGGCGCCGCCGCGCTGGTGGCGGAGACGCGGGCGCCGGGCGAGGGGGCGATCGCCCCCTATCTGGCCGCCGAAATCTATGGCCTGCGCCTGATCGCCGAGAATATCGAGGATAGCGACGACAATATGACCCGCTTCCTGGTGCTGGCGCGCGAGCCCAAGGCGCCGGCGGCGGGCGTCGGCCCGGTCATGACCACCTTCCTGTTCGAGGTGAAGAATATCCCGGCCGCGCTCTACAAGGCGATGGGTGGCTTTGCGACCAATGGCGTCAACATGACCAAGCTGGAAAGCTACCAGCGCGGCGCCAGCTTTGCCGCGACCGAATTCTATTGCGATATCGAAGGGATGCCGGGCGACCCGGCGGTCGACCGCGCGCTCGCCGAGCTGGAATTCCACACCAAATGGGTGCGCGTGCTGGGCAGCTACCGCCAGGCCCGCCCCCGCACCTGAGTGGTGCGCCCGACAGCGGGCGGTTTTAGGGTCACTCCTGGGTCACTCCTGGGTCGCTCCAGGGTCACAGCGCGAAGTTCATAGTGTCGTGACGCGACGATATCGGCGTTTTGCGGCCTTTTCGCGCCTGAAACGCGCCGCCGCCGCGCCTGTTGGATCACATCCGGGTCATGGTGAAGCGCCATCAGGGTCACGGTGACGCGCCTGTTGGGTTGCGGGGGTGGCGGCGCATCGGTGCGCGCGCAGGGGTGGGATCGCGGTTGCTCCATCGCGGAGGATGGAGCAGAAATTGCGCGAGTAGGAAAGCGGGGTGGGTTTGGTCACGTAGGCGACAGTCGAGTACAGAAACGCAATGCAGAAATACCGCCGTTCCCTTGCGGTTGAATTCCAGCCTTCATTTTACGTGCCGATCGATCTCCGTTTGACGCCGATTTTGCGATCAAGCGCCGGTGCTCGCGTGGCCAGCTTGCCACGGAATGATAGGATGCGGGTTCCTTTTCTCTAACGTCTTCCATGATGGTGCTGGCTCCATCGTGTCTGGCAGCTGAGAGAGGGGCGCGGTGAGGGGCAAGAACGGTTTGGCGTTCGCGAGGCTGGCGCGCTATACCAGCGAGGAGCTGCGCTACACTTCGATCGATCTTGCGGTCTGAGCTGTTTCGGGCACGAAAGATGGGAAGTCAATGGTTCTGGGACAACATATTATTCGCGAACAAGCCAAAATATCACAGGGAAGGCCTAAAAATTTCGGCCGTGGCGTCGATGTGTACTTCTCGGCTGATATCGAGACCGACGGCCCGATCCCGGGGCCCTATTCGATGCTTTCCTTTGCTCTCGTTTATGCTGGTGCCTATGATGGTACCACATTTTACAAACCGAATGAATATAGTGATCGTTTCTATGTAGAGCTTCAGCCGATATCGGAGGAGTTCGAAGAAGACGCGCTGCGCGTGAACGGACTTGATCGGACGGCGCTTGCGCGGCGCGGATTGCCACCGAGCGAGGCGATGACTGCCGCCGCGCAATGGGTCCGTGAGATCGCTGGTGTCAGCGAACCGGTGTTCGTGGCCTATCCCTTAAGTTTTGATTGGTCGTGGCTCTATTGGTACTTCGTGCGCTTTTCGCAGGAGAAGTCGCCGTTCGGCTATTCCAAATGCTTCGATATCAAGACTGCAATAGCATTGAGACTCGGCCGCACGATTGGTGATGCAGGTCGCCAAAATCTACCGGCGGCCTTTCAGTCCGGCCTGTCGCATACTCACCATGCGCTCGATGACGCGATCGAGCAGGCCGAGATATTTGCCAAATTGTTTACCGAGGAGCCGCCTCTTGTCTGAGTATCTCAAGCGCGTACGTACTGAGACGTTTCGCCGATTCCAGGATCTTAAAGACAAGCTTAATGATGCCGAGGCGCTGATTGCAGGAAAGGCCTGCGTCTATGCCACTGGATCATTCGGTCGGTTGGAGGCAGGTTCCTCGAGCGATCTTGATCTCTTTATTGTTTCTGAAACGGAAGAAATAGAGAAGAACGGTGCCAAAATCTGGGTGCATCTCCTGAACGGAATTGATGAGATTCGTCTGAAATGCCATCTGGTTGAAGCGGTCGATGATTGCGGGATTGCGCCGTTTGACGGATCGGGCAAATATCTCGAGGTTCACGGTATCGGTGACTTTGCGAGCAAGCTCGGCAAACGCGAGGACGACTATCACAACACGCTCACGGGCCGCTTGCTGCTATTGCTTGAAAGTCGGCCTCTTCTCGGTCGTAATACTTACGACGCTTTGCTCGAGAACGTCATCCAAGCTTATTTTGGTGATTTCGAAGGCAATGAGGACAAATTCGTCCCAGCGTTTATGGTCAACGACATTCTGAGAATGTGGCGGACGTTTGCCGTGAATTATGAACTTGAACGTAGGAAGCCCGGCAAGGGATTTCGTATCAAGAATCTTAAGCTCAAATATTCGCGGATGATAACCTGCTATTCCGCCATCATGTACTTGCTTGCAAGGCACATTTGCTCGGGTACCGTAACGCCAGCAGATGTTCAAACGATGGTGGCGCTAACGCCGTCCGAAAGGCTCGAGCGGGTAGCAGTTGACGCTGTCATCCCGGATGAGCAGGGAGCAGAACGATTCACTTCGCTGATGGCCGATGTTCTTAAAGATTATTCCGCCTTTTTGGAATTTTCGCATCGTAACAAGACGGAAATCGAAGCTGAATTTGACGAGAATTTTCCTGTGTGGCGTGTGAATTCTTATGACTTTGGGCGGAAATTCGCCGAGGCGCTTACTATCCTTGGGCAGTCCGGAGGGCCGCTCGATGGTCTGTATAGGATTATCTTGATCTAGGAACGGCGGCGTACGCATCTTTTGTCGAACGCATACTCCTCGTTCTTGGGAGCGTCAGGCTGGGATCGGCAAGGATTTAGTGGTTAGTTTCGGCGAGCAAGTTGCTTTGCCTTCCTTACCTCCCACCCCTCCGCTTCCGCTGCCCCGCAATCACCGCTATAGCCCCGCCATGGTCGCTGCGATCCTCTTGTCCGCGCTGGCGATGACGCTGATCGTCGGGGTGCGCTATCTGATTGCCAGTGGCGGGTTT
>NZ_NOIW01000098.1:0-19593 GCF_002708645.1 Sphingobium sp. IP1 | reverse complement strand
CGCCAAAGCCGCGCGAGATGAAGCCGATCAAGCGCAGCCAGATCGACAGGATCGTGACCGCCATGTTTGCCGAAGCCGACAGCAATCGCGACGGCATCGTGACGATCGACGAATTGCGACTGGTCGTGCAGGCGCGGCGCGAAGCGATCATCCGTACCCGCTTCGAGGCGATCGACAGCAATCATGACGGCACGCTGAGCCTGGCCGAGTTCCAGGCCTGGCAGAGCAGCATGGGATCGGTCGCCTTGTCGGAAACGGGCGCGATGGGCGATCAGGGCGGGCCGGTGGCCGAGGCGATCATGCCCAAGCTGGGCGACGACCCCGAGGACGCGATACTGGGCCGGCTGATCGAACCGCTCAATGCCAGCGCGATCGCCCAGGCCAACAGCAATTATGATGCCGGCGCCTCGCTGGAGGAAGTGCTGGCGTTCGAACATGCCCGCTTCGATGCGGCAGACGCCGATCATGACGGCGTGCTGTCGGCCGAGGAGATGCGCAGCCTGATGCCGCGGCGTGGTCCGGGTGGAGGCCCCGGTGGCCCCGGCGGTCCGGGTGGACCGGGCGGCGCGGGCGGACCGCCGCCGCGCAACTGACGGGATTGATGCCGATGCCTTGCCTATCCTTGTCCTGCCGTCGGGCGGGCAGCGCCCTGCTGCGCGCCGGATGCAGCCTGTTCGCCCTATCGACGCCCGCGGCGGCGCAGACGGTGGCGAGCGATGATATCGTCGTCACCGGGCAGGCGCCGCCGGGGGCGGTGATCGGCGACATTCCCGCGCAGAACCAGCTCAATCGTGCCGACATCGATGCCTATGGCGTCGGCACGGTCAGCGAATTGCTGGACGAGATCGCGTCGCAGACCAGCAGCAACCAGGGGCGCAGCGACGACGGCCCGGTGGTGCTGGTCAATGGCAAGCGGATTTCGGGCGTCAACGAGGTCAGCGACCTGCCGACCGAGGCGATCTTGCGGCTCGACATCCTGCCTGAGGAGGTCGCGCTCAAATATGGCTATGACGCGCAGCGCAAGGTGGTGAACATCATCCTGCATCGCCGCTTCCGATCGCAGGTCGCCAATGCGGGCGGCGGGATCGCGACGGCGGGGCAGGGCGAAAATCTGGCCGGCGATGTCGGCTATACCCGCATTCGCGACAATGACCGGGTGAGCGTGACGGCGCGGGCCAAATCCTCCGCCTCGCTGCTGGAAAGCGAGCGCGACGTGATCGTCGATCCGGAGGCTGCGGGCGATCCGACCGGGCAGGTCAGTGACGACCGCGCCTATCGCACCCTGTCGCCCGCCACCCGCAGCTATATGCTGAACGCCACGGTCGCGCATCAGCTGAGCGAGACGGCGAACCTGTCCTGGAACGGGCGGGCGGATTACAAGACCAGCAAGGCGCTGAATGGCCTGCCCACCGGCAGCCTGACCGACGGCGACGAGACGGTCGACCGCATCCTGTCGCTCGATCCGCTGCATCAGGACACGCGCGCGCTGACGCTGAGCAGCGGCGTCAGCCTGAACATCGACCTGTCGAAGACCTGGCGCCTGTCGGTGATCGGCAGCTACAGCCATAGCGATAGCCGCACCGACAGCGATCGCGGCTATGATCTGGACGATGTGCAGGCGGCGCTGGACGCGGGCGATGTGGCGGCCGATGGCGTGCTGCCCGCGAGCCTGCTGGGGGCCATGGGCACGCAGAAGGCGCGCGCGTTGCAGGACACGGGCAGCGCCAGCCTGCTGGTCAATGGCAAGCTGTTCAAGTTGCCGGCCGGCAATGTCGGCATGAACCTGCGGCTGAGCGGCGACACGAGCAGCCTGCGATCGTCCAGCACGCTGGACGGCGTGATGTCGCAGCGGACCGCGAGCCGCACCAATGGCGGCGCACAGATCAGTTTCGACCTGCCGATCGCCAGCCGGCGCAATGGCTTCCTGCCGGTGCTGGGGACGCTGACCGCAAATATGAACGCGTCGGTGACGCAGGTTTCCGACTATGGCACGCTCGGCACGCTGGGCTATGGCCTCAGCTGGACGCCGCGCACCGGCATCACCATCATCGCGGCGGTCAATAATGACCGGACCGCGCCGACGCTGGACCAGCGCAACAGCCCGACCATCACGACCAGCAATGTGCGCGTCTATGACTATGTGCGCGGGCAGAGCGTGACTGTGACGCAGGTGAGCGGCGGCAATCCGGCGCTGACCGCCGACAATCGCCACCAGTTCAAGCTGGGCGCGACGGTGAAGCCGCTCACCAAGGTCAACCTGACCCTGTCGGCCAATTATGTGAGCAGCGAGACGCGCGACGCGATCATCAGCCTGACCGGCGTGTCTTCCGGGTTGGAGGCGGCCTTCCCCGATCGCTACAGCCGCGACGAGGACGGGATGCTGACGCGGATCGACACACGGTCCGTCAATGTCGCGCGCGAGGAGGTGAAGCAACTGCGCTGGGGCCTCAATTTCACGCAGATATTGCGCAAGCCCAAGCGACCCGAGCCGCCGGCCGGCTTCGTGCCGCCATGGCGGCGGGCGGCGGCGCAGGGCGATGCGCCCTTGCCCGAGGGGCAGGCCGGCCCAGTGCCGACAGGCGAGACCGGTGCTGAAGGCGCGCCGCCGATGCAGGGCGCGAACCAGACCCCGGACGCCGAGAATGACGCGATCCTGGTCGATGGCCACCGGCCCGATGATGCGACACCGATGGGGCCGCCCGGCGGCTTTGGCGGGCCGGATGGCTTTGGTCCGCCGCCTGGGCCCCCGCCCGATGGCATGGGGCCGCCCGATGGTCCGCCGCCCGGCATGGGGCCTGGCGGTCCCGGCGGGCCCGGCGGACGGGGCGGCTTCGGCCCGCCCGGTGGCGGTCCGTTCGGCGGCGGCAGCGATAATGGCGCGCGGCTGCAACTCTCGCTCTATCACAGCATCATGCTGCGCGATGCGGTGCTGCTGAGCGAGGGCGGGCCATGGGTCGACCTGCTGAACGGCGGCACGCTGGGCGGCAGTCCGCAGCCGCGCCACAAGGTGCAGCTGAGCAGCGGTGTGATCGACAATGGCGTCGGCATCCGGCTGGACGGCAACTGGCAGAGCGCGTCGCATGTGACCGGCGACCAGACGGCGTCGGGTGGCGACCTGCGCTTTGGCCAGCTGGTGACGTTCGACCTGCGGCTGTTCGCCAACATGGCCAACCGGTTCCGTGGGCAGGACTGGGCGCGGGGGATGCGGGTGAGCTTCACCGTCGGCAACCTGCTCAACCGGCGGCAGAGCGTGACCGATGGCACGGGCGCGACGCCGGTTGCCTATCAGCCCGCCTATCTCGATCCCGAGGGGCGGACGCTGATGCTGTCGGTGCGGAAGATATTCTGAACGGGAAAGGGGCGGCCGATGACCGGCTGCCCCTTCAACCTGATTGAAAATGCGTCATAAAATGCGCATCTGACGCGGATGAGCAAAATCTCTTTCCTTGCCCGGATAGGGGCGCCGATCGGCGTCTTGCTGGGGTCGCCCGCCGCAGCGCAGGAGGCGCCGGACTTTTTCGGCGCGGCGCTGTGCCAGCCGCCTTACTCGACCGACAGCGCGACCGCCCTGTATGAAGCTGCCGAAAAGGTCGCCAAAGCAGATACATCGATGTTGGCGGCGGCGATCTATACGCTGCCCACGCCGATCGAGCGGGACGGCTTTGTGGCGCGGGCGGTGGTCTTCGCCGGCATGTCGGTCGGCGTGCTGCTGGATGGCGAGGTCGCGGAGGCCGCGGCCGCCCGTTATGGGCTTGCCAGGGAAAAGAGCCGGTTGTTCGGCGCGTCGAGCCTGGGCTTTGCGCGGCAACTGGACGATGCGGCGCAGGACATGCGCGAGATGGGGTTGATTTCCGTCGTTGCGCGGCAGGGGCCTGCCCTGGCCGGGCGGACATTGCTGACCTGCGAGTTCGTGTCGCATGAGGATCGCAAGGCGTTGGACAGTCAGGAAGGCGATGCGCCCTGATATGAAAAGGGGCGCCCGGTGTCCGGACGCCCCTCCTTCGTGACGGCTTTGCTATGGGATGCCGTGGCTCAGGCCTTGTAGACCTTGTCCACAGCCGCACAGAATTTCGTCATGTCTTCGGCCGAACCGACGGTGACGCGCGAGACATTGGGCCAGATCGGCCAGTTGCGGCCGATCTGCACCTTTTCCGGCGAGGCGAGCAGGGCGGCCTGCATTTCCTTGGCCGGCTTCTTCCAGTTGACCATGAACATGTTGGCTTCGCTGCCCGGCTGGACTTCGATGCCCTTCTTGGTGAGCCAGGCGATGGTCTGGTCGCGGGCGGCGATCATCTCGTCGCGGCGTGCCTTGATGAGCGCGGCTTCGGGATAGACGGCGTTGCCGCAGGCCATGGCGGTGATCGACAGGCCGCCGGCCGACGGACCGAACAGCATCAGGCGCTTCTGCACTTCGGGATCGGCGAAGGTGAGGCCGAGGCGGATGCCGGCCATGCCGAACAGCTTCGAGAAGGTCCGCATGACGATGATGTCCTTGCGGTTGCCGATCAGCGAAGCGGCGCTGGGCGCGTCCGAGAAGTGGATATAGGCTTCGTCGACCAGCAGCATGGCATCGGCCGGCTTGTTGTCGAGCAGCCACTTGATGTCGGCGATCGGCGTGATCGTGCCGGTCGGGTTGTTGGGGGTGCAGATATAATAGAGGCCGGCGTTCGGGTTGGCGGCCAGCATGGCCTTCACGTCATGGCCCTTGCCGACGGCCTGGGGCGCCTTGGCGATCGGCGCCTTGAGGTAATCGGCGGTGCGCCAGGCGGATTCGAAGGTCGGGTCGGCGGTCACCAGGCCCTTGGTCGGCGAGCAATAGGCCGCGACGGTCGAGACCAGCGGGCCGCCCGAGCCGGGCCACAGCATCACCTGGGCTTCGGGAATGCCCTCCACCTTGGCGATGGTCGAGACCAGGTCGCCGCGATAATTGTCGGGATCATACCAGTTGCCGACGGCGCCGGCTTTGGCGATGGCGTCGACGCCCGAGGGGAAGGGGCCGGTCCAGCATTCGTTCGAGCCGATGCGCACCGCGCCCTTGATGCCGCGGGCGGCCTGCTGCTGCGCGAAGGCGGGCGCGGCCAGCATTTCGTGCATCGCGGCGCCGGCGCCGATCAGGGCGGCAACCTTGGCAAGCTGGCGGCGCGAATAGCCGCGCTCGATCAGGTCTTCCCGCGCTTCCTTGTCCAACATCATGGTCATGCCGATTGTCCCCTTGTTTTCCTGCGAAATGCCTTGGATTTCGTCTGGAGAAACGAAGGCGGAAACAATTTCCGCAATGCAAAAGGGGCTGCGGCACGCTTTATTTTGCGCGCCGCAGCCCCTTTTTCGCAAGGTCAGGTCAGATCAGGCTTTCCAGACCGCTTCCACGGCCTTGCAGAAGGCGTCCATCTCGCTGGCCGAGCCGACCGAGATGCGCGAGACATTGGGCCAGATCGGCCAGTTGCGGCCGATCTGCACCTTCTGCGTCAGCAGGGCGGCCTGCATGTCCTTGGCGGGCTTGCCCCAGTCGACCATGAACATGTTCGCCATGCTGCCCGGCAGCACCTTGATCCCCTTCTTGGTCAGATGGGCGATCGCCTTGTCACGGTTGGCCGCCATTTCGGCCTGGCGCGCCTTGATGAGATCGGCCTGGGCGACCGAGACGGTGCCGCAGGCAACGGCCGTCATCGGCAGCATGGCGGTGACCTGGCCACCGTCATAGCGCATCATCTTTTCCATCAGCGAGGGCGCGGCGAAGGTGAGGCCGAGGCGCATGCCGGCCATGCCGAACAGCTTCGAGAAGGTGCGCAGCACCAGCACGTCGTCGCGGGTGGCGGCGAGCTTGGCGGCGCGCGGCGTGTCGGTCCAGTGGATATAGGCTTCGTCGACCACCAGCACCGAATCCTTGGGCTTGTTGGCGGCCAGCCATTCGATGTCGCCGATCGGCGTGATCGTGCCGGTCGGGTTGTTGGGCGAGCAGATATAATAGACGCCGGCATTGGGATCGGCCGCCAGCATCGCCTTCACGTCATGGGCATTGTCCTTGGTCAGCGGCACCTTCGTCACCTTGGCGCCGAGCCAGGCGCCGGTGCGCCAGATCGCTTCATAGGTCGGGTCGGCGGTGACGATGCCCTTGGTCGGCGAGGCGAAGGCGACGGCGACGCGGCTCAGCGGATCGGACGAGCCGGGCCAGGCGACGATGCGGTCGGCCGGAATGCCCTCCACCTGCGCGACGGCGGCGAACAGCTTTTCATGCTCATTGTCGGGTTCGTAGCGATTGCCTTCGGTCACCAGCTTGAAGGCGGCTTCGGCGGCGACCGGGAAGGGGCCGGTCCAGCATTCGTTGGCGCCGATGCGGACCGCGCCCTCGACCGGCTTGGCGGCCTGCTGGGCGGCGGCACCGACGGTGCGCATCGCGACGGCGCCGGCGCCGAGCAGCGCGGTCACCTTGGCCAGCTGGCGGCGCGAATAGCCGCGGTCCAGAAGCTCCTGTTCAAACTCCGTTGGCGTGGTCGTTTCCATGATCCCTGACTCCCAGACATGCTTGATGCTGCCTTTGTGGCGTTAGACGAATGTACAGCATGTATCCGCCACGCAAATGAGGAAGATGACCTAGCTTATCAGCGATGCGCAACAATCGTGCTTTTCTGCGGTGTTCATCAACATATCGCGAGGAAAGCGCTTGGAAAGAAAGCCATCCATCTGTTAGCGATTTGCCATGCCCAGTACGCCCGCCGCCGCCGCCCGCCAGATCCTCGTCCGCCTTCAGGAGGTGATGGCGGCGCGCACCAGCGCGCAGGCCAAGCTGAACAAGGTGGTGGAGATCATCGGCGAATCGCTGTCGAGCGAGGTCTGCTCCATCTATCTGGTGCGCGAGGGCGTGCTGGAACTGTTCGCGACCCGCGGCCTGAAGCAGGAGGCGGTGCATGTCACCCGCATGGCCAAGGGCGAGGGGCTGGTCGGCCTGATCGCCACCAATGTCGAGCCGCTGAACCTGGACGAGGCCGCCGCCCATCCCGACTTTTCCTATCGCCCGGAAACCGGCGAGGAACTGTTCCACAGCTTTGCCGGCGTGCCGATCGTGCGGCGCGAGCGCGCGCTGGGCGTGTTGTGCGTGCAGCATGTCGAACCGCGCAAATATGAAGAGGTCGAGATCGAGGCGCTGCAGACGGTCGCCATGGTGCTGTCCGAGCTGATCGCCAATGCCGAACTGGCCGATGACGGCCCGACCGATGCGCGGGTGCAGGAAACCGGATCGAACATCATGACCGGCCTGCAACTGGTGATGGGCATGGCGCGGGGCCATGTCGTCTTCCACCAGCCGCGCGTCCATATCGAGCATACCGTCGCCGAGGATACGGAGGCGGAACGGCAGCGGGTCATTTCCGCCTTTGCCAAGATGCGCGAACAGATCGACCGGATGACCGGCACGGCCGATTTCGGGACCGAGGGCGAGCATCAGGAGGTGCTCGAAACCTACAAGATGTTCGCCTATGACGAAGGCTGGATCCGCCGCATCAACGAGGCGATCGACAGCGGCCTGACCGCCGAAGCGGCAATCGAGCGAGTGCAGCAGCGCACCCGGATGCGGATGCGCCAGATTGACGATCCGTTGCTGCAGGACCGGATGCACGATCTGGAGGACATGGCCAACCGGCTGTTGCGCATCGTGTCCGGGCAATTGGGCACCGCCGCCCAGCTGGGGCTGCGGCAGGACGCCATCCTGATCGCGCGCAACCTGGGGCCGGCGGAGCTGCTGGAATATGACCGGCGGCGGCTGAAGGGCGTGATCTTGGAGGAAGGGTCGCTGACCGCCCATGTCACCATCGTCGCCCGCGCCATGGGCGTGCCGGTGCTGGGCCGGGTGCGCGACATTCGCCACCGGGTCAATGAAGGCGACCTGATCCTGATGGATGTCGCCGAAAATGCGCTGCTGATCCGGCCGACGCCCGACATGGAGGAGGCGTTCGAGACCAAGCTGCACATCACCCAGAAGCGGCGGGCGGAATTTGCCGCGCTGCGCGACCTGCCGTCGGTGACGCAGGATGGGGCGCGGATCGAGCTGATGGTCAATGCCGGCCTGCGCGAGGATGCGCAGGCACTGGACATGGTCGGCGCCGACGGCATCGGCCTGTTCCGCACCGAGTTCCAGTTCCTGGTGTCGGCGACGCTGCCGCAGCGCGAGAAGCAGCAGCGGCTCTACAAGGATGTGCTGGACGCGGCCGGCGACCGGCCGGTCATCTTCCGCACTGTCGATATCGGCGGCGACAAGGCGTTGCCCTATATGACGCGCGAGGATGACGAGCATGAGGATAATCCGGCGATGGGCTGGCGCGCGATCCGGCTGGCGCTGGACCGCGACGGCCTGATGAAGGCGCAGGCGCGCGCATTGCTGGAGGCGAGCGCGGGCAAGGTGCTGAACATCATGTTCCCGATGGTGTCGGAACCCTGGGAGTTCGAAGAGGCGCGCACGCTGGTCGAGCATCAGCGGCAATGGCTGATCGGGCAGAAGAAGAAGCTGCCGGTGGCTGTGCGCTATGGCGCGATGCTGGAGGTGCCGGCGCTGGCCGAGGTGCTGGACCTGCTGCTGCCGCAGCTCGATTTCCTATCGATCGGCACCAACGACCTGACCCAGTTCCTGTTCGCCGCCGACCGTGCCCATCCCAAGCTGGCGGAGCGCTATGACTGGCTGAGCCTGGCGATCCTGCGGTTCCTGGATCGGGTGGTGCGGATCTGCGAGATCTACAAGGTGCCGGTCGGCGTCTGTGGCGAAATGGGCGGACGCACGCTGGAGGCGATGGCGCTGATTGGCCTGGGTGTGCGGCGACTGTCGATCACGCCGGCGTCGGTCGGGCCGGTCAAGGCGATGATCCGGGCGATCGACGCGGCCGAATTGCAGGCGTTGATGCGCGATCTGCTGGACAGCGGGGCAAGTGATCTGCGCGCGCAACTGACCAGCTGGGCCGAGCAGCGGAACATCGAGCTGGCCTGAAAAGACACCGCCCCGGCGTTGACAAGCGCCGTCCCGCAATGAGACAAGGCCGCCAATCAAGGTCGCGGAGCAGCATGGCAGACGAACCCGAATTCGAACCCGTCGCGGACGACGCGACGGCAGCGCATCCCAGCACCCCCGGCGCCAAGTTGCGCGCCGCGCGCGAGGCGCAGGGGCTGTCGGTGCAGGATATCGCCACCCGGACCCGCATCGCCCAGCGTCAGCTGGAGGCGATCGAGCGGGATGATTATGGCGCCTTGCCGGGCATTCCCTATGCGGTGGGTTTCGCCCGCGCCTATGCCCGCGCGATCGACCTGGACGAGGTGGCGATCGCCGCCGACGTGCGCAATGCCGTGCATAATTCCGACATGGGGGCGACCCGCTACGAAGCGTTCGAGCCGGCCGATCCGGCGCGGGTGCCGTCGCGCACCTTGGCCTGGACCGCGGCGGTGATCGGCATCATCGTGATTGCCGGCTTCACCATCTGGCGCACCCAGTTGCTGACCCCGCCGACCGGCGAGGAAATCGCCGAGCAGCAGGCAGAAAAGCCCGCCGCCGCGCCCAAGGCCGGCGTGCAGGCGCCGATTGCGGCGCCCGTCACCGGACCGGTGGTGTTCACCGCCAATGACGATGTGTGGATGCGCATCGTCGACGAGGCGGGCGAGCGGCTGAAGGACGGGCTGCTGAAGAAGGGCGAGAGCTTCACCCTGCCGGCCGGCGCGCGCAATCCGACGATCCTGACCGGTCGCCCGCAGGCGCTGGACGTGACCGTGGGTGGCAAGGCGGTCCCGCCGCTGGGCGCGGCCGATCGCACCATCGCCGACGTTCCGGTCAGTGCCGAGGCGCTGCTGGCACGGGCGGCTGCACCGGCAGGGGCTCCGGCGGGCGCTCCGGCACCGGCGGGCCAGCCGCCGCGCGCGCCGACGACGCCCGCAGGCGGGCAGGGGAGCGTGCCGACGCCGGCTTCGTCCCCGACGCCGACCGCCGCGCCGCAGCCCAGCGCGGGCAACTGACCCGTCCCATAGCCGGACAGGCACGAGGGGGCCGCGCTTTATTGCGTGGCGCGTCCGCCTATGGTTAAAGGCGGAAAGATTTAGTCGGGGATCATCATGCGTTACGCCTTTCTCGCCACCACCGCCATCGCGCTGGCGGCCCCGCTGCTGTCGGCCGTGCCGGCCGCTGCCCAGCAGAATCCCACGGTCGAACTGCGGGTCGACCGGCTGGAAAAGGAAATGCGGGCGGTGCAGCGCAAGGTGTTCCCGGCCGGCACGCCGGTAGAGGCGGAAATCACCCGTCCCCAGACGCCGACCATCGCGCCGGGCAGCCCGACGTCGAGCCCGGTTGCCGACCTGACCGCGCGGGTGGGGGCGCTGGAATCGCAGCTCGCATCGATCACCGGCCAGGTCGAGGAAAACAGCTACAAGCTCAAGCAACTGGAAGAGGCGTTCAACCGCTACAAGGCGGAAGCCGAAGCGCGGGCGGCAACGCCGGTTGAGGCCGGTCCGCCGGTGATGCGTCCGACGGTCGCGACCGATGCGCCCGCGCCCAAGCCGGCTGCCGCCAAGCCGACGACCCCGCCCGCAAAGTCCGCCGCCGCGCCGGTGGCCAGCGATGCGCGCAAGACGGCAGTGGCGGCGATCGAGAAGCCGGATACCGGCGATGCGGCGGGCGATGCCTATAGCTATGGCTTCCGCCTGTGGGACGCGAAATTCTATCCCGAGGCGCAGGCGCAGCTCAAGGCGACGGTCGACAAATATGGCGACGGGTCGGTCGGCAGCCGCGCCGCCAACCTGCTGGGCCGGGCCTATCTGGACGATGGCAAGCCGGCGCTGGCGTCGGTCGCCTTCTACGAAAATTACCAGAAGCGCCCGCGTGGCGAGCGCGCGCCCGACAGTCTGGCCTATCTGGGCGAGGCGCTGATCCAGCTCAAGAAGCCTGCGGATGCCTGCAAGGTCTATGCGGAGCTGGAACAGGTCTATGGTTCGACCCTGTCGAGCGGCCTGCGCGGCATGATGGACAAGGGCCGGACCAAGGCCAAGTGCAGCGTGTGAGCCGATAGACGTGCCGGAGCTGGCACCTTCCCATCGCCCCGATGCGCTGCGGCTGGCCGTGCGCGCGCTGGTGGACGGGGAGGAGACGGCCCGGTTCGGCATTGCGGTGTCGGGCGGGCCGGACAGCATGGCGCTGCTGGACCTGGCGGTGCAGGCCTGGCCCGGCCGGGTGGCGGCAGCGACGCTGGATCATGGATTGCGGGCTGAATCCGCGGCCGAGGCGGCGATGGTCGCGCGCTGGTGCGCGGAGCGGCGCGTGCCCCATGCGACGCTGGCGCCGGAGACGGAAGTGTCCGGCAATATCCAGGATTGGGCGCGGCGGCAGCGTTATGCCCAGCTGGAGGCGTGGCGGGCCGGCGCCGGGCTGGACTGGATATTGACCGCCCATCATGCTGACGACCAGCTGGAAACCCTGTTGATGCGGCTCAACCGGGGGTCGGGAGTCGGCGGCCTGGCCGGGGTGCGGGCGCGGGCCGGCCGGGTGCTGCGGCCGTTGCTGACGGTGCGCAAGGCGCAGTTGCAGGCCCATGCCGACCAGGCCGGGCTGCCCTATGTGCTGGACCCGTCCAATGCCGATCCGCGCTTCGACCGGGCGGCGCTGCGCAAGCGGCTGGATGGCGTCGACTGGATCGATGCCGAGGCGGCGGCGCGCAGCGCGGCGGCGCTGGCGGAGGCGGAGGCGGCGCTGCAATGGACGGTGGCGGGGCTGGCGGCCACGCATATCCATCCGTCGACCGACGCCTGGGTGCTGGACCGCACCGACCTGCCGCGCGAGCTTTTGCGCCGGCTGCTGATCGAGATGCTCTGTTCCGCCGACCCGGAGATCGTGCTGCCGCGCGGCGAGGCGCTGGACCGGGCGATTGCCGCGGCGCGGGCGGGGCGGCAGGCGAGTCTGGGCGACTGGCTGCTGCGCGGTGGCGCGGTCTGGACCCTGTCACCGGCACCCCCGCGACGCTGAGATTTTCGGAAAAGTTCCACCGTCCGACGCAAGGTGCCAACGGCCGGTCGCTTTTGGGCGGCATGCTGACCGGTTCTTAACCCATGGGCCGTTAACCACATGGCGTGACCAATAGCGGGATTTGTTCGGAATGATGGAATTTGCGGCGCTGACCTATGGCTTGCTGGTCAGCGTGATCCTCTCGGCCGTGAAGCGGAACCGGAAGCTGAACAAGGCGCATCCGCCGCTGCTTCTCTACATGGGCTATCTGCTGTGCGGCCTGTCCGCCGGCCTGGCGCTGGTGCTGGCCTATGTCGCGCTGTTCCAGCTGACCGGGAACTGACCATCTGACAATCGACAGGGCCGGAAATCGGCAGCGGACGGCGCGTCCAGCTTGCGCTTTGCCGGCCACACCCTATCTTGCGGGGTGAAAGAGAGTGATGATGAACGACGAAAAAGACCCACAGGGTAATCCCTGGATCAAGAGTGCGATGATTTGGGCAGGGGTCATCATCGCCCTGCTCCTGTTCGTTTCGCTGTTCGAGCGCCCGACCACCCAGGCCGGTAGCGCCATCGCCTATTCGGAATTCCGCGCCAAGGTGCAGGAAGGCCAGGTCAAGGATGTGGCGATCGCGCCCGACCGGATCACCGGCACCCTGTCGAGTGGCCAGGGTTTCAGCACGGTCCCGGTCAATGATCCCAAGCTGACCGACCTGCTGGACGATTATAACGTCAAATATTCGGGCCAGGCCGAACAGCAGCCCAGCTTCTGGCAGATCATGCTCTATCAGTCGCTGCCGTTCCTGCTGATCCTGGGCATCGCCTTCTTCGTGCTGCGCCAGATGCAGAAGGGCGGCGGCGCCGGTGGCGCGATGGGCTTTGGCAAGTCCAAGGCCAAGCTGCTGACCGAAAAGCATGGCAAGGTGACGTTCGATGACGTCGCCGGCATCGACGAAGCCCGTGAGGAACTGCAGGAAATCGTCGAGTTCCTGAAGGATCCGAGCAAGTTCGCACGTCTTGGCGGCAAGATCCCCAAGGGCGCGCTGCTGGTCGGTTCGCCCGGCACCGGCAAGACGCTGCTGGCCCGCGCGATTGCGGGTGAAGCGGGCGTGCCCTTCTTCACCATTTCGGGTTCGGACTTTGTCGAGATGTTCGTCGGCGTCGGCGCGAGCCGCGTGCGCGACATGTTCGAACAGGCCAAGAAGAACGCGCCGTGCATCGTCTTCATCGACGAAATCGACGCGGTCGGCCGCCATCGCGGCGCGGGCCTGGGCAATGGCAATGACGAGCGCGAGCAGACGCTGAACCAGCTGCTGGTCGAGATGGACGGCTTCGAGGCGAATGAGGGCATCATCATCGTCGCGGCGACCAACCGCCCCGACGTGCTGGACCCTGCGCTGCTGCGTCCAGGCCGCTTCGACCGTCAGGTCGTCGTGCCCCGTCCCGACATCGAGGGCCGCGAGAAGATTCTGGCCGTCCATATGAAGAAGGTGCCGCTGGCACCCGACGTCAATCCGCGCACCATCGCGCGCGGCACGCCGGGCTTCTCGGGCGCTGACCTTGCCAACCTGGTCAACGAAGCCGCCCTGATGGCGGCCCGTCGCGGCAAGCGTCTGGTCGCCATGGACGAGTTCGAGGCGGCCAAGGACAAGGTCATGATGGGTAGCGAGCGTCGCTCGATGGTCATGACCGACGACGAGAAGAAGATGACCGCCTATCATGAGGCGGGCCATGCCATCGTCGCAGTCCATGAGCCGGCCTCCGACCCGATCCACAAGGCAACGATCATCCCGCGCGGCCGTGCGCTGGGCATGGTGATGCGCCTGCCGGAACGGGACAGCTACAGCTATCATCGCGACAAGATGCACGCGAACATGGCCGTGGCCATGGGCGGCCGCGTCGCCGAGGAAATCATCTTCGGCTATGACAAGGTGTCGTCGGGTGCGTCGGGCGATATCCAGTACGCCACCAAGCTGGCGCGCGACATGGTCACCCAGTGGGGCATGTCGGACAAGCTGGGCCCGCTGCAATATGAAGAGCAGCAGGGCGAGACCTTCCTTGGCTATTCGCAGAGCCAGCGCGTCCATATGTCGGACGAGACGGCGAAGCTGATCGACAAGGAAATCCGTGGTCTGGTGGAGCAGGGCTATGCCCGTGCGCAGGAATTGCTGAAGGGCCATGAGGACCAACTGCACCTGCTGGCCAACGCGATGCTGGAATATGAGACGCTCTCCGGCGAGGAGATCAAGGCGCTGCTGGAAAAGGGCGAGATCACCCGCGACGACGGCACCACGATCAAGCCTTCGGTGATCCCGGCGGCGGGGTCGTCCATCCCCAAGACGCGCAAGCGCAAGGGTCCGTTCGGCGATCCGACCCCCGCTGGCGCCTGATCCAGCGATTGAGGCAGATGAGAAGGCTCGGCAGATTTGCCGGGCCTTCTTTTTTGTCGGTGGCTGGCAGCACTGCTGAAGGCGGGCTTTACCTTAATCTTAAGGCGTCTCTGGCAGGCATGGACCAGTCTTTGATGATGGCAGGCCATGACCACCAAGAACATGCCTTTTCCCGTGCAGGCGCATGCGCCGACATTGCGGCCCGGCCTCGTGCTCGGGGCCTGCCTGCTGCTGTTCATGGTTGCGGCGTCGCTGTCGGCGCTGCGCGTCAATGTGACGCAGGGGTTCGATGAACTTGCCCATCTATCCTATGTGGCCGAGATCCAGGACGCCAATGGCGCTGCGGTCCCGCTTGAACGGTTGCGGCTGCTCGATCCTGCGACGATGCAATGGACCGACAATGATAATTATCTGAACCATCCCGCGCCCTATTATCAGCTGATGGCAGCGATGGCGCCGCGCCTGACTGGCGCCGGGCCGGGGGCCGTCATCATATTGCATTTCGCCAATGTCGCGATCGTCGGGATCGGCCTGCTGCTGATGCTGGGATGTGGGCGGGGTCTGGTGCGGGCGGACGCGGAATGGATCGCGCTGGCGCTGAACCTGTGCTGCGTCCGATTGCTGATCGAACTGGCCGGGGCGGTCAACAACGACAATCTGGCCTTTCTGGGCAGTGGCGCCTTGCTGTTCGGACTGGGCCGCTATCTGCGGCGTGGTGCCCTGGGCGACCTGCTGCTGGCGTGCATCGGCCTGATCGTGGCGAGCCTGGCCAAGCTGACGGGATTGATGCTGTGTGGGGGCACATTGGCCGCGCTGCTGATGCTGCTGGTTTGGACGGGGAAGCGAATGCCGCTTCTGCATCTTGGCGTGGTCCTGCTGGCGTTCGCGGTTGCTGCCTGGCCGTTTGTCGCCTTCTGGCTGGCCTATGGAAGCCCCGCACCCGACACATTCGCGCAGCAAAGCCTGTTGCGGGATGGGGCGGCCGCTGCCGGCTGGGCCGGGCAGGCGCGGATGGGCTTTCCGGCCTATGTCATGATGTTCCTGACATCCTTCGTGGAGGGGTGGATGCCGGTGCTGAGCGAAAGAACGGGGCTGCAATGGGGGGCGCTTGCCATTCCGGCCTGCATGCTGATCCTGGCGATGGACGGGATAAGGCGCGCGGGCGTGGCGGTGCTCGTGCAGCGTCGTCGAGATCCGCTGGCGATGCTGATCCTGGCGGGCGGCGCGGCCGCAGCCGGCGTGATGCTGGTCCATATCCTGTTCAGCTATCAACGGCATCTGGCGACGGGATGGATGATGGACGCCTATCCCCGCTATTATCTGCCGCTGCTGCCGATCGTTCCGCTGGCGGCGCTATATGCCATCCGATCGCTGCCCGACGCGCGGCATAGGCGCCTGGCACGCGGGCTGATGGCAGGGGCGCCGCTGCTCTTTGCGCTGATCGGCTGAGCCGCGTCGGGCGCGGTCAGTCGGCCCGGCGTTGCAGCGCATCGCGGAAGCCGCTGAGCCAGGTGCCGACCCGCTGGATGGCGTCGCCGCCCTTGCCGAGCAGGCCGCGCAATTCCTCCTCCGCCCGGTCAAGCGGCGCGCCGTCGGGGGCGGGCGGCAGGATATGGGCGAAATAGGTGCGGTCGAGCAGGCGACGCAGCAGCCGCTCGCCGATGAAGGGCTCGCCATTGTTGAGCGCGCGGGCGGCTTTCAGCAGGTTGCGGATATCATATTGGGTCGGGCTGAGGTCCGGCACGGCCTTGGGGATATCGAGCAGCGTGTAGACCGCAACCCGCGCGGTGCGGACCGAGCTTTCCATGGTGAAAACCACGTCATTGTTGGTTTCCACGAACTGGCCGAGCAGGCCGAGATTGGTGCAGCCCTCTGGCACGATGCGGGGACGGTCGCCAGCGGCGCGCGGCATGAATTCGGCGGTGATATAGGGCATCAGCGCCAGCCGCACCTTGGTGTTGGCGGCGACCGCGTCGATCTGGTCTGCGATGCCCAGATGATAGCAGAGTTCGGCCAATATCTCGCGCCCGGTGCAGGCCGGCATCGGCTTCTTCACATGATTGCCATCCTTGTCCATCAGCAGGGCATAGACCCACAGCACCAGCACATCGCCGGGCTGGTCGGGGAAATGGGGTTGGCGGTTGCAGGTGAAGCTCATCACCCAATTGCTGTCGGTGAAGGTGATGACCCCGCCGGTGACGGTGCGGCCCGAATAGGGATCATTGACGGACAATTGCTTCAGGCGATCGACCAAAGGTGACGGCTTGCAGGTGAGCGTCGCCGAATCCCAGGTGGAACGGTCCGCGTCGCCATAGAATTTTTCGGGCCGGCCGAAGACCGGCGACTGGGCGGCGAGATTCTTCCACAGCGTCCAGTCGCTGTCGGGGCCGGGATCAGCCTTGCCCCGTTCCAGCACCGGCGCATGGTCCATGTCGCCATAGGCCGTCCCCTCGGTGATCGATCCGGTGAGGGCGAAGACCAGATCGCGGGGGCCGATGGCGATGCTGTCTTCCCGGCCGTCGATGCGGCAGAGGAGGTCGGTGACGGTGCGCCGGTCGCCCGCCAGGCGCATGCGCATGTCGCGCACCTGGGTGTCGAAGCGGATCTGCACGCCCTTGTCGCGCAAGAGCTTGCTGAGCGGGCGGACGAAGCTGTCAAACTGGTTATATTTGGGGAAGACCAGCGCCGACATGTCGTGCAGCCCGTCGAGCGCATCGAGGAAGCGGTGCATGTAGAGCTTCATTTCCAGCAGGCTCTGCCAGTTCTGGAAGGCGAACATGGAGCGCCAGAGGAACCAGAAATTGCTCTGGAGAAAGCCCTTGGAGAAATAATCCTCGATCGTCAGGTCATCCAGATCCTCCTTGCGCTTGAGCAGCAGGCGAATGAGTTCCCATTGCTGGGCACGGGTGAGGCCGAGGGTCGAGAAGTCGCGTATCTCGCCCTGCCGGTGCATCAGCCGGGCCTTCGACCAGTTGGGGTCATTGTCGTTGACCATCCGATATTCGTCGAGGACGCTGAACCCTTCGGGCAGTTCGAGCGCGGGCACGTCCTGGAACATGTCCCACAGATTGTCGTAGTTCCAGTTCATCTCGCGCCCGCCGCGGATGATATAGCCGTCCTGCGCATTGCCCGCGCCATCGAGCGAGCCGCCCTCTATATCGAGATTTTCGAGGATCATGATGTTGGCCGGCGGCATATGCGCGTCGCGGATCAGATAATAAGCGGCGGCAAGGCCGGCGATGCCACCGCCGATGATATAGGCCTTGCGCGTGTCGATGCCGTCCGTGGGCAGGGGGCGATTGCGCTGATAGGCGGCCACCATGTCGGGCGGGGGAAGCGTGTTGGCGGCGCTGTTTTCCCAGAAGGCACCGGCTGCATCGGGTTCGTGGACGAATCCGTCGGGGGCGGTGCGGGGAATGTCGAAACCCGGTATCGGCGATTGGGGCATATCTGCCGTCTCCTTCGCTTGGATCGCGGAACGATCGCAGGGGAAAGCCTTGGTCGGGGTCGGTCTAGCAGCCGGTGGACGGCGTGGGCATTGCGTAAATACCCTGAGACAGGGCAGAAAATCCCATGTGGCTGGCAAGGGGAGCATATTGCGCCTGGCCGCGTTCGGGCCGTTGGACCGGCGGCTGCAGGATGCCGCGCAGGTGCCGCAATAAAATGACGCCGGGGTCTGGCCGTTTTGCGGGTTAATGGTTACATGGGCCGCCACGAATCCCCAGCGGTCCGGTTCCCCTCCGCCCGACCCGCGCAGCAGAAAGTGGCTTTCACATGGACATCCGCCTTGGCCTCACCTTTGACGACGTGCTGTTGCAGCCCGCCGAATCCGATGTGCTGCCCAGCCAGGCGGACACGTCCACCCATGTGACCAAGGCGATCAAGCTGAACATCCCGATCCTGTCGTCGGCGATGGATACGGTGACCGAGGCCGACATGGCGATCGTCATGGCGCAGCTGGGCGGCATCGGCGTGCTGCACCGTAACCTGACGGTCGAGGAGCAGGCCGATGCGGTCCGCGCGGTCAAGCGCTTCGAAAGCGGCATGGTCGTCAATCCCATCACCATCCTGCCGACCGCCACGCTGGCCGACGCGCAGATGCTGATGCAGCGCCACAGGATCAGCGGCATTCCGGTCGTCGAGGCGAACGGCAAGCTGGTCGGCATCCTGACCCATCGCGATACCCGCTTTGCCGAGAATCCCGGCCAGCCGGTCAGCGAGCTGATGACCAAGGACAATCTGGCGACGGTCAAGGCCGGCGTCGGCCAGGATGAGGCGATGCGCCTGCTGCATGCCCGCCGGATCGAGAAGCTGCTGGTGGTGGACGATAATTATCACTGCGTGGGCCTGATCACCGTCAAGGATATCGAGAAGGCCGTCACCTATCCGCAGGCGACCAAGGATGCGTCGGGCCGGCTGCGCGTCGCCGCCGCATCGACCGTGGGCGACAAGGGGCTGGAGCGCAGCAAGGCGCTGATCGACGCGGAATGCGATCTGATCGTCATCGACACCGCCCACGGCCATAGCAAGCAGGTCGCGGTCGCGGTGGAAGCGGTCAAGAAGCTGTCCAACCATGTCCAGGTCGTGGCCGGCAATGTCGCCACCGCCGAAGCGACCAAGGCGCTGATCGACGCCGGCGCGGACTGCGTGAAGGTCGGCATCGGCCCCGGCTCCATCTGCACCACCCGCGTCGTCGCCGGCGTGGGCGTGCCGCAGCTGACCGCTGTCATGGATTCGGCCAATGAAGCGCACAAGCATGGCGTGCCGGTGATCGCCGATGGTGGCCTGCGCACGTCAGGCGACGTCGCCAAGGCGCTGGCGGCGGGCGCGGGCTGCGTCATGGTCGGGTCGCTGCTGGCCGGCACGGCCGAAGCGCCGGGCGAAACCTTCCTGTATCAGGGCCGCGCCTATAAGAGCTATCGCGGCATGGGCAGCGTCGGCGCGATGGCGCGCGGCAGCGCCGACCGCTATTTCCAGGCCGACATCAAGGACCAGATGAAGCTGGTGCCCGAGGGTATCGAAGGCCAGGTGCCGTTCAAGGGGCCGGCCAAGGATGTCATCCATCAGCTGGTCGGCGGCGTGAAGGCGGCGATGGGCTATACCGGCAGCCGCACCATCAAGGATCTGCAGGAGCGTGCCCGCTTCGTCCAGATCACCAATGCCGGCCTGTCGGAAAGCCATGTCCACGACGTGACGATCACGCGTGAGGCCCCCAACTATCCGACGCGCTAACCCATTTCATTC
>NZ_NOIW01000097.1:0-20106 GCF_002708645.1 Sphingobium sp. IP1 | reverse complement strand
GGGGCGTCACTCCGGTCGGGCTACGCCCTCCCTCCTTGACGCCCCATATCGGCAGTTCGATCACGAAACCGGCAGACGATCCACTTATCCCATGCCGATCCCTGTTCAGACCAACCCGGCCACCTCTATCGCCGCCGTTCAGCTCGTCCACCAAGTGTTGGAATCCATCCAATAGCAGATTGATTCCAACACCCGATGCCCGTTCCGCCTAAAATTAGGACTATGCCAGAGGAGGAGAAGCTAAAGCCTGATTTTTCTCCACTTGGCCAAGGCAGACCATATTCTTATTATGTAGCTTGATAATAAGACGAGTATTTTTTTGAATAATAGTAATAGGCGCCCACCGATTGGGAGCTCGTATCTACCATCGTGAACATCGCGCCGACAAGGTTCGCGCCATCCGACTTCAGCCAGGAGGCGGCAGAGCTGACCACTTGTGAGGGCGTCGCATCCCACTTGATGGCAAGGACGACCGCATCTGCCAAAGCAGCGAGGAAGCGCCCATCAGCAAGACCCACCAGCGGGGGCAGGTCGAGGATGATGGTGTCATAGCGCTTGGACAGTTCATCCAGAATGCGGGGCATCAAGTCATTGCCGAACAGATTCTCGGAACTGAAATAGGGCTTCTGAACGATGATCTGGTCGAGATTCTCAAGTCCGCTGGGCTGAATTGCCTGCTCGAGGGATGCTTCGCCATGCAGAAGCTCGACGATGCCTGGGCCTGGCTGAACATCGGCAATCTGGCGCAGCTGAGCCCGGCGAACGTCCGCATCCACCAAAATGGTCTTTCCACCATTAAGGGCCATGGTGCGCGCGAGGCCGAGCGCGGTTGTCGTCTTGCCTTCACCCGGTAGCGCAGAAGTAAGGGCAATAACCTTGGGGGCTTCTTCGCCCTTCACGCCAAGGATGGAAGCGCGCGCATTGCGGAGAGCCTCTGCAAATTGCGACGTAGGCTTCTCGATAAGGACATCGGCCGGGCGCGCGGTCTTGCGGACATTGGGCACCGCGGCGATCAACGGCACGCCAAGTTCGCCTTCAACGTCCTCAACGGTGCGCATGCCCGAGACCATCATTTCCTGCGCAGTGATCACGGCGATGCCGGCGCCGGTGCCGATGATCAGCGAGAGCAGGATGAACAGCGGCTTGTTGGGCCAGTAGGGCGCCTGCGGTGCTTCGGCGACGTCGATAATCTGTGCCTGGGCGATAGAGTTTTGCGCGGCTTGTCGTGATTCCAGAGCAGACTGCGCGAGGCGGTCATAAGCCTGGTGCTTGCTATCTGCATCGCGCTGCATGCTCGCGGCAATGACGGACGCACGCGCATTGGCCGACTGCTTGTCCTCAAGTCTCTGCATGGCGACGCGCAGGCTTCCTGCGCGCGCCTCGGCTGCGTCCGCGTCGGCCTTGAGCGAACGAATGACGCGTCCTGCTTCTTCGCGAAGCTGGCCATCAATTGCGGCGAGCTGATCGCGCACCTTTATGAGATCGGGATAGCGATCGCCATAGCGCATCTGCATTTCACCCATATTCTGGACAAGCAGGCCGCGCTGTCGCCTCAGATCCTGGATGGTCGCAGAGTTGCGAACGTCCGAAACGGCATCCAGATGTCCACTTGCGACCTGCTGTTGCGCCGAGATCTGCTTGGAGCGCGCTTCAGCGGCCACTGATTCCGCGCTTGCAAGCTGCACCGACAAGGGACCGACCTGCTGGTCGGTGATGGTGCCCTGATTGTTCGACGCGCCGCGAACGATGCCGGCGGCCGATTGATACTGGGCAACCTTTTCGTCTGCCGAGCGCACCTCAGCGGCCAGTTCGTCCATGCGCTTCTGGAACCAGGCGGATTGGCGCTCAGCGGTGCCGATCTTGGTTCCTACCTTGGTGTCAAGATAGGTGGCTGCATAAGCATTGGCGATACGGGCAGCCTTTTCCGCGTCCCGTGAATCGAACCGGATGGCGATGATATAGGTAAGCTTTTCGCGCCCAACGCTGAGGTGTCCCCGAATGGCATTGGCCACGATCTCGATCTTTTCATCTTCGCTTACCGGGCCGGCCTCCAGCCGAGCGGCAATGCCTTCATTATAATCGGCATCATCGATGAGTTTGAGGCGCTTCACGACCGCGCGGGAAATGTCCATCGAATTGATGACCGACACTTCGGTTTCAATCGCTTCGCTTGCAAGCTGCGCCTGCGCTTCGTTCGCGCTACGAGCAAGAGGGTTCCGGCTGGGATCGATCTGGATCCGTGTCACCCCCTGATAGGAGGGCGCGAGCTGCAATGTCGCCACGACGCCGAGGATCGTTATGCCGCCTGCAACCGCTGCCAGCGTCAGATAGCGGCGGCGCAGCACATCCTTGACGCTTTGCACGACATCCGCAAGGCGGGCTTCATATCCGGCTGTATTGGAAACTTTCATCTATCCCGATCCCTTGCCCCCGAACGCACAATCTGTGCGATCATGTCGGATGGTTGAATATTCATCGTCTGATCCGAACCGAGACCGTAGCCCGGAATTCGTCAAACGCTCGACCTAAATTGCCGCCATGTGGTCTTGAAGAACCATAACGAAGATTGCCGCCAAAACTCAATCCTCTTGTCATCTGAAAGCGCGCCTCAGTCGCCAGGGACAGGACATCGGTATATTGTGTCGACTCGAAATAATCACGTCTTGCGACATCTGCGCTGGTCGAAATTACAAGATTTTCAAGAAGTTCGTGGTCTATGCGGACGCCCAACCGATTGTCAGAATATGCGCCGGTCGAACCAAGGGCTGCATCCTGAATCTGTCTTCGTGCAGTAATGCCCACTGTGGTGATCGGGCTCGGGAAAAATTCGACCTCCGCTTCGACTGACAATCCTTTTGCATCAGGATATAGTTCCGACTTATAGTCTCGGCGGCTATAGCCCACGCCGACGCTCCCGCGCATCAGGCCCGCAAGGTCAAAATTCGTACCGCCAATTATGGCATAGCCATTGGAATCGCGGTTTGCGTTACCATTGGCCAGAAGGGTGTCGTAGTCATTACGATCATAGATGAGTTCGGCATAGAGTGAGAGGCTAGGCGACAGCGCAAAATCGGCAATGCCGGTAATCCGATCCATTGTGCGGTCCCGAAAGCTCTGATCGCGTGAGGGCCGATCGATGAAATCAACGCTGCTGAATTCGAAGGTCGAGCGTTCCAGTCCTGTGACAAAGCGAGTGCGACCCATTTTGTAGGTCGCCCTGGCATTCAGCATGGTCTGGAGATAGCTCGAGACATTGGTGGTATTCGCGACAACATCATCGGCAAATGGTGACTCAAATCGCCGACCTGCTTCGCCGGCAAGGTCAATCACCAGATCCTGACTAACATCCAGCCGCCCGATCGCGCTAGCACTCCAGCCATTCTGGTTGCGAACGGTTGCCTTTGCATAACGCCTGATATCGCCCGAAGCGACAAGCCGGAGGCGATGGACATTCCAGTCCGATGTCAGGCTGAGCGACGGTTGCGTGATAAGGAAGATATCGCTCTTCTTGTTCGCATTGTCCGCATAGACGTTGGAGGTGAAGCCCGGCGACACTGTCAGTGCCGGATTGATCAGGAAGCTTCCCAATCGATAGCCCAAAGGGTCAAAGTCGGGATGAGGACGCTCCAATACGCTTACATTGCGATCACGCCTAAAGTCGGGAGAAATGACCGGTTGAATGAGCGTCGTGGAATTCGACGCCTGAGCCATGGCGTGGCCGCTCGGCGTGGCGAGAGCTGCCCCGAAGCCGGCAAGGGCCATCAATCGAGGTAGGGCTTTGCGATGCAACGATGTGCTCGTCATATGGGAACTGGCGGCGCGTGGGGTGTGAAGGAGATCTGCCATCAGCAGGGCACGCACCCTTCCTGGCACGGAGCGAGGTGCCCCGCGCTCAGGCTACGGCGATCAGGTGCCCCTTTGCGCAACATCCGAATATATCTTCCCCCCTTTGCCATCTGAATGCTCAGAAATAGCGTTCGCCGATACGCAACGTATCGCCTGGCATGACGCGCAAATTGGGCGTCAACTCATAGGCCTGCTCGACCTTCTCGCCAAAGCGCCGGATATAGATGATCTTCTTGCTCGCGCGGGGGGTATATCCCTCGGCCGTCGCGACGGCGTTAAGTGCCGTCATGCCGCTGGCATAGGCATATTGGCCCGGCGCCTTGACCTCTCCAAGCACGAAGAAGGGGCGATAGGAAATAATTTCCATGCTGACCCGGGGATTACGCAAATATCCATCTGCAAGCAGAGACTGAACCTGCCCTGTCACCTGCGACAAGGTCATGTTCGCCACTGCAACATTCCCGATCAGGGGAAGGGAGAGTTCGCCATCAGTACTGACCGAAAATTCTCCGGATAATGTGGGCTCACTGAAAACGGTCATCCGGACCTTGTCGCCTGCGCCCAGGGCATAGGTTTCGGATATGTCCGCTCCGGCAACATAGCGGTCGCCCGAAGAGATGAGATGATCCGAACCGGCACAAGCTGTAAGGAGCAGGGCCGCATTGAGGAAAATAAGTGCAGAAGCCTTCACGCGCACAGAGCCCCCGATAAATGGCGATACTTCACTCACTGGGTATCCTGAAAAAGCTGATGTCGCAAGATGTTCTACCATTAACAGGTTGCGGAAAAAGGCTCTTTCCTTGAGCCGCTTGAGGTGATTCAGACGCCTTCAACTGAGGTTGAAGGATTTGAGATGCGGGGCGGCGATTACCGGAGCGAAGGGTTGTTTTCCTACGTGAGCTGCGAAGCTCGGGTTCCGGCTAACCATCCACTTCGGGCGATCCGCGCGATCGTCGACGAAGCTCTCGAGGTGATGTCGGCTGATTTCGATGCGATGTATTCGCGCATTGGCCGGCCATCGATCCCGCCCGAGAAGCTGCTGCGCGCACTGCTCCTGCAGGCTTTCTATACGATCCGCTCGGAGCGCCAGCTCATGGAGCAGATGGATTACAACCTGCTCTTCCGCTGGTTTGTCGGCCTGGCGATGGATGCGCCGATCTGGGATGTCACGGTCTTCACCAAGAACCGCGAGAGGCTACTATCCAGGGACGTTGCCGCCAAGTTCCTGTCAGCCATCATCAACCAGGCACGCG
This sequence comes from Sphingobium sp. IP1, assembly GCF_002708645.1. Lineage (NCBI taxonomy): Bacteria > Pseudomonadati > Pseudomonadota > Alphaproteobacteria > Sphingomonadales > Sphingobiaceae > Sphingobium > Sphingobium sp. IP1. Next base: position 15,007 of record NZ_NOIW01000097.1, on the reverse strand, counting down.
TGCAGGCTCTTCTGTCCGACGATCATTTCTCGGTGGACGGCACGTTGGTCGAAGCGTGGGCCAGCGTGAAGAGCTTCAGGCCCAAGGATGAAGGCGGCCCCGGGGATGACGATGACGGTGGTTCAGTCTCCGGCCATGGCGAGCAGAAAACAGCGCCGAGCAATGCCGGACGCGATTTCCGGGGCGAGAAGCGCAGCAATGCGACCCATGCATCAACCACTGATCCCGATGCCCGCTTATTCAAGAAAGCGCGGGGCCAGGCAGCCAAGCTGTGCCATATGGCCCATGTCCTCATGGAGAACCGCAATGGCCTTGTAGTCGATGCGATCCTCACCCACGCGACCGGCACCGCCGAACGCGAGGCCGCACTGACCATGCTGGGCCGGATGGAAGGGCGCCATCGGATCACGTTGGGCGCGGACAAGAACTACGACACCGCCGCCTTCGTCGAGGCATTGCGCGAGATGGACGTCACCCCGCACGTGGCCCAGAATAACACCAATCGCCGTTCTGCCATTGACGGGCGTACGACACGCCATCCCGGCTACGGCCTCTCCCAGAAAATCCGCAAGCGGATCGAGGAAGTGTTCGGATGGGCAAAAACCTGCGGCACCATGCGAAAAACCCGACACCGTGGGCAAGATCGCGTCGGATGGTCCTTCACGCTCACCGCTGCCGCCTACAACCTCGTCAGGCTACCGAAACTGCTGGGCGCAACCTAGGCCTGCGCCTCATAGCGCCCGAGGCCGGTCAAAAACGACCGGATTCTGGAAGGTTACCTCCCAGAATGACTGACGCCTTGGGCTAGAAAACGGCGAAAGCGAGGCCAATGGCCGGCTCTGCCAACCCTTTTTCCGCAGCCTGTTAAAGATTTTCTCGGCGATTCTTCGAATTCGGCTCGCTTCCATGACATCGGGCATGGCAGGAAGATCTCATATCTGGCCTGCGGCATATCGAAGAGAATAACTGCCATCGATGTGACGCATGTCACGGACAGGCTGCGTCCGTCCAATATCTAGCAGGTGAAGCGGTGCATGAAGATATTGCACTTGCGCAGAACATATTCTTCGCCGTCGCAATATGATAATTTGCGCAATGCAATAATCCGGGGCGGAGCGATTCGCGCACTCGGTTCACGGTCTCGTTTCGGAAATTGTCCGGGAGGAGGCGATGTATTTCCTCGGGCAGGGGCGAGGAAATCTTGATGTTCTGATGTTTTTGAGGCGGCGCTCAGACGTGCTTGCCAAATCGAGCAATTGGGGGACTAAAGATGCGCTTGTTCTGCCTGATAGGAATCCATCGTCCAAATCGAGAAAGAATTTGGGATGACGGCATCAATATGCGCGCCAAATGTGCAGATTGTGGGCGAGGCATGATCCGTGCGCAGGATGGGTGGCGTCTTTTTCGTGGCTCGGACGAAAATCCGCGTCGAAAACCGCACCCTCGGTCGGGAGGCTGACTGGCTTCAGCTTAAGTTGGTCAAGCGGACCTGCGACTCCATCCCAGGCGGCTGCGCAGTCGGTTGATGCGACCTGGCTTGGCCGGCCTATCGATAAAATCTGCGAGTTTCTCCAGAAATTCCTTCGGCGCTTCCGTGCTTAGCAGTGGCGATGCTGCAAGGCTATCGGCGCGGCCCAGTAAGGCGACCAGATGCTCTTCGTCCTCAGCTATGAAGACGCCTGGGAAGCTGCGGAATTGCCGCAGCGTGGCGATCTGATGACCGTTGCGATGCTCGCCACGGCGATGATCGCGAGCGAGTATGATGATCGGCTTGCCCAGTTCAAGGGCTGTGATGATCGAGCCCATTCCGGCATGGCTGACTAAAAGACTTGCCTCTGCCTGCAGGGCGGCAAAAGCCCCCTGATCCAGAAATGCAAAGCTGTTGAGCGCCTTGGTCTGATAGTCCGATGGGCCGATCTGCGCGAAGATGTCGCGTCGCCCGCATCGCATGGCCCACTCATCTACTGCCTTTACAAGTCGATCAAACGGCAATTGTGTACCAACGGACAATAAAATCACATGACCTGCCCGAAATAAGTGATGCCCTTGGCGCGATTGGCGAGCTGCGGCCACTGGGTCAAGCGCAGGTCTGCGACGCCTCTTACCGCGCGCCCTGACAACGACAACTCCTCGCTATTGGCTATGGAATCAATCCAGATTGTTCGTGCTCCAGAAAATTTTCCAAGAAGAATTGCTAGTGCGCCTGGCGCTGCGCCTGTGGAAACGATGAGTTCCGGCCGAAATTCCCGAATGATGGCGCGCAATTGACGTATTGATCCCAACATCGTTCGCAGATCGTCACGCGAACTGTCGTTGATTTGCAGCACGGGGCGCCGCCCCTGCGGCGGGGTCATTCCGGCGGCGGTGCTCACAAACTGGCAGTCCCAGCGCGCAAAGGCTGAAGTCATGCGGCAAAGCTCAATCCAGTGCCCCCCCGATGAGGCGACCAGCAAGACGCGCCTGGCATCACCCCGTTGAAGCGGGAAGACGTGTCTATTGCCACTATGGGTCGCAGGGGGGAGGGGGGCAGTCTCGATCGAGCGCACGCCTCCTGCCACTTGTCTCTGATTAATGCGTCCAGGGTCCCCATCTGCCCGCATGTCGCCTCAAGCCCCCAGTTCATCGACATGAACATTACACGCAAAGACATGACGCAACCCGTGCATAAAATCTATAGCCCTGTTCCAGTTTGCGTGAAGAAATTCGGCAACGCGCTGGTCGACTGCAGCTATGGATTGACCTTGCATGCGGTGAGAGAATAAATGATGTCCATGCATGCTGTCCATATGATGTCGGGTCGAAACGCGAATTTACCAAAAACGGATGCTGGTGAGCGAATCTATGCGGTCGGCGACGTGCATGGAAGATATGACCTGCTCGAGAAATTGATCGATGAGATAGGACGCCACAACCGCGACCTCTCGCCGGCAAAGTCCCTTCATATCCTGTTTCTGGGCGACTTGATCGACCGCGGACCTGACAGTGCGCGAGTTCTTGGCTTTTTGCACGACCTTCAGCGCAAGAGCAATCGTGTCCTGGTGCTTCAAGGAAATCATGAAGAAGCGATGGTCCAGGCGATCGATGGTAATCTTGAAATATTGCAGGGTTGGCTTCGCTTTGGTGGCGCCGAAACGGTTCGCAGCTTTGGACTGGCCCCGCCTGAAGACGGGATGGATTTGCGCCGATATTTGCGCGAGTTGCGCGCGGCCATTCCTTCCAGTTTGGTCGATTGGGTGCGCAGGCTGCCGTTGACGGCGAGGTCGGGCGATTATTTTTTCTGTCATGCGGGCATTCGGCCGGGTGTTGCGCTGCGCAAGCAGGTGCGGGACGATTTGCTGTGGATCCGCGATGATTTTCTCGATGATCCGCGCGATCATGGAGCGGTCATCGTGCACGGCCATAGCATCGAGACCAATGTGCAATTCCGCGGCAACCGAATTGGCATCGATACAGGCGCCTATCGCACCGGCACGTTGACCGCTCTTTATCTGGAGGACGATCGGCAGGAGTTGATCTCGATAGACGCCTGATTGCACCGGGAACGGGGCGGGCGCACATGATGGCGATCAGGTGGGAGAATTGAGTATGTCGGGCGGCCGGCGGGCAAGAAGGGTTGACCTTAGTGACGAACAGGTCCGATTTCTTGAAGCAGAGCTTGGCCGAGAGGGACTGTCGCCCTTTCTGGCCGACAGATATCGGGCGATATTGCTATGCGCCAAGGGCCTGCCGAGCAAGGATGTCGCAGATCAGCTCGGTATGCACGAGCAGACCGTGGGCAAGTGGCGTAGGCGCTATGCCCGGGGCGGGGTCGAAGCCCTGACTGATGGCCAAAGATCCGGGCGCCCGCGCAGCATAACGCCCTCCAAGGCAAATCATCTTGTTCGCCGTACCATTGCAACCCATCCCCAAGGCGCCAGTCATTGGACCATCCGGTCCATGGCTAAGGAGACGGGGATGTCGCAAAGCAGCATCAGGCGGATATGGGCCGCATTTGGCCTTCGGCCCCATCAGGGTGTTTCTGCAGGGGGCGACCAGGCTCCGGCGCTGGCTGATGTGAGCTTGCGCGCCGCAGGACTTTACATGTCGCCCGGCAGGCGTGCCCTCATATTGGAGGCGGGCGCGGGCGCGTCAGGCCAGGATGTCATCTCCGCCCTTGGTCGGCCCGGCATGGGCAAGGGCTGCTTGGCTGATCTTCTGGAGGGGGTCGAAGAGGCGATCAGGGTTTCCGGAGCGGATGGGAAGCTGCGGCCGCGCGCTGCATCCTTTCCTGCCTTTCTTGACCGGGTCAATATCGAGCTGGCGCCGCAAAGCGAAGTCCATCTATTGCTGGACAATTATGCCACCTCCCATGATCGCGTGGTCCGAAGCTGGCTATTGATGCACCCGAAATGGAAAGTTCATTTTTCGCCGGACGCGCCATCTTGGCTCGCGCAAGCGCAGTTGTTTCTTGCAAATATCGGGGCGGAGCCTGGCGAAGAAGAGGGGGGCGTTCCAAATAGTCTGGCTGCGCTGGCCGCGCTCTATGTTTCACAGGCGAAGAATCGATCGCGATCCTTTAGCTGGGTACGGTAATATGTTCAGGAAATTTCCGTCGCTGCGCATATGAGTCGCCGGCTCGCGATGGGGCTGGAAGCGGGGCGAAGCTCTCAGCCTCAACGCGAAATGGCGCAGCCCTTATTTGCGAACCGATGATCTTCACGTTCCAGCCCTATTTGCGGGGCTTGTGCTATTGGCCCGGAATCGGTCAGATGTCGGCGAATTTACGGGTCATCATTTCTCTAGCTATTCTGCACGTTGTTCTGGTTGACCTGTTGTGTCCGAGATGTCATAGGAAATGATAGCAGAGGGGGCCATGAATATGGCCGCAGGCGTTGGGAGCAAAGCATGATTAAGAAGACGATTCTTGGTGGCACCGTAATCGCGGTCGCCTTTGGTTCGGCCTTTGCTGCGCAGGCGCGTGAAACGCGGCCGGCCTTTCTTGCGCTTTCGACGGCTGCCGCGCCGGCTGCTGCAGCCGCGGCGCCTGGTCAGGATGCCGGCTCGACGAGCAGCACGACGACCGCGACCAAGTCGCCCAAGAAGGCACTTCTGATCGGTGGCGGTGTGATTGTTGCTGGCGGTCTGATCGCGATCATTGCCTCGGGTGGCGACGACGACTCCAGCCCTAATTAAAAAAGACGAATGCCATAGGGTGCAGCCGTGGCAGGCCCTGGCTATTGATGGTCAATAGCCGGGGTTTTCTTGTGCATGTTGTTTCTGCTTTTGCAGGGTGCCAAATTTGCCTTCGCTGACGCATTTTGGGGTTTTCCTTTCGACTTACTCGGGTCGACTGGAACGCCGTGATGATCAGTGCCAAATGTCGTGACGGTATTGAACTTGATGCAATTTGCCTTGAACAAATTCGCTCCGCGCACGGCCATGGATATGATCGCAAGCAGAGGGGGCGAACTGTTTCTTCTCGTCGCGCTTGTGCTGGGAGGTGCCGGGCGCGCCCATCCGCTCCTTACGGGCCTGATATGCCTCCTGTCGACCGTGCTGCTTTTTGTTGAAGGGCAGCGTTTCGTCTGGGTCGGGCGCTCGATTTACTTCAAGATGGCCTGTCTCTTATGGGTGGCGTGGCTTGCTCTTCTTTTTGCCCAGATCGTTCCCCTTCCGCCCGCAATCTGGCATGATTTTCCTGGCCGAGACAATGCGATCGCCATTTATGAGCAGGCTGGCTGGGCAGGCAAATGGCATGCCCTGAGCCTTACGCCCGACAAGAGCTGGGCGACGATCTTCGTGAGTCTGCCGCCATTCCTCATGTTCTTGCTGTCCTCTCGCGCGTCGCGAGAGGATCTGCGGCGATATCTGGCGATTTTTCTGGGTATTGCGACGCTCAGCGCTGCTGTTGGCATTTTGCAATTTGGTGCAGGGGCGGGGAGTCCCTTCTACCCTTATGAAACCGCGCATCAGGGGGCAGGTGTCGGCCTTTTCATCAATCGCAACCATCAGGCCACTTTCCTGTTGCTCGCGATCATGTTGTCGCCCGCCCTGCTCGCGTTGGATTCGGAACGGAGCAGGAGGCGCGCGCCGGCTGGGCGCGGAAGCCTGATAACTCTCATTCTGGCGATGATCATGAGCGGTGGGGTTCTTGCGACCACGTCGCGAACCGGGATCATGCTGCTACCCGTTGCGATCATGGTTGCACTTGGTGTCGCCTATATTGCTGGCGCTACCGGTCGAAAGCTTTTCTGGGGACTGGGGGCTGCCGCGCTGATGGGGCTTGCCATGGTGCCAACGCCTGTCGTTCAGCATATTCTTGAACGTTTCTCGACGGTGGCTGAGGATGATCGTGGCGCCTACTGGTCCAATACGCGCCACGCCATCGACGAATATTTCCCGGCCGGCAGCGGTCTTGGAAGCTTCCGGACAATCTATCCCACAGTCGAGCCGCTTGAGCAGGTCGGGCCGTTGCGGGTCAATAATGCGCATAATGATTATCTCGAATTTGCTCTGGAGGCAGGCCTGCCCGGCCTCATCCTGGCCGCTCTTGTCCTGGCCCTGATTGTCGGTGCGACCTTCCATGGGCTTAGGCCATCCAATCCGCCCCGAATGCGGGCCTTGATCCTGGCTTGCGCTGGCGGGCTTTTCATCCTCCTGGGCTTCTCGCTCGTCGACTATCCCTTGCGGATGCTCTCGATCGCGATAGTCGCGGCATTGCTGCTTGGCCTGATCATGGGCGCGCAGGCGCCGTTGGCAAGTCAGCGCAAGGGCGCCGGTTCCATGGCTCGCTCTGCCATTCTCGCCGTGCTGTCCCTGTTGGCAGCCTGGCAGGTCGTCGCGATTCAATGGGCCCGCTCGGCCATCCTTGCTCGGGACGGTGAGAGTGCCGTTGCTGTTGCATCCTGGATGGCAGAAGGCTGGTCCATCAAGGCGGATGCGGCGGATCGTGCAGACAAGCCTGAAGCAGCGCTCATCCCGGCAAGAGCGGCTTTGGCGATCGCGCCGCTTGATGCTGTCGCCGTGCGCGCACTGGGCCTTGGCCTTCTCGCGCAGGGCGATCGGGCGCGGGGCAATCGCATGCTCGAAACAGCGGCAAGTCTTGGATGGCGTGAAGAGGTCACGCAATATTGGCTGGTCGGCCGCGCGCTTGAATTTCGTGCTTTTGACGCGGCAATTGCGCGTATGGATGCATTGTTGCGGCGCGATCGTGCCACGCAGGCACTTCTCTCCCAGCTGGTAGCAATCAGTGCGGATCCGCAAGGGCGCCAGGCTGTGATATCCGCGCTCGCCGTAAAGCCGGGGTGGCGCCAGGCCTATTTCAACGCGCTCGCACGCGAAGCTGATGTGGCGACAAGTCTGGCGGTGATCAGCGGACTGGATCGGACTCCAGCGCCCGTAGCCGCGAACGAGACCGCGCTGATCCGCTGGCGCCTCGGTGACCGGGGTGACTGGCAATCGGTTCGGCATATCTGGGAGGCCAGTCACGGCAAGGGGCTGGTCGGCGATGGCGGCTTTTCGATTGCGACTGAGATGGTGGACAAGTCTGGCCCTCCGCTTGCCTGGCGCAGTACGGGGCTTGCCGGCGCGCATGTCGTGATCGCCGATCCCGATACATCCTGGAAGGGGCAGGCGCTGATGGTGACAAGCGACGGATTCGCGCAAGGGGCCGTCCTTACCCAGACGCTTGTTCTTGCGCCAGGCCGCTATCATTTCTCCTTCCTTTATCAGCCCAGGGGGCAGGGGGGCTCGGGCATTGCCTGGCGCATCATTTGCCCCGAGGAAGAAATGCCCGCGCCGGCGCTCGCGTTGCGATGGCAGAATATGCGCGAGGGATGGAAAAAGGGCGAGGCGCTTATAACAGTCGGTGCGCAATGCCCCGTCCAGCAGCTGCAGCTCGAACTGGAGGGCAATGATGCCATCTCGAGCGCCTTCTTTATCGACGATGTAGCTCTGGCGCCGGTCGATTCATCGGCTCATTGAGCAACTGCAAGATATTGCCAGATCAGTTCTTTGGCTGATAAGGTAAAGAAAATATTGGGGGCAAGACCATGATGCGGTCCATTTTCTTGGCAGTTGCAGCAGGAATGATGCTTTCTGCCTGTGTCAGCAGTTCTATCGGGCCCAATGTTTCGCAAGGTGAAGAATCCTACGCGAAGATACCTGCGCCCGTTGGCGGGCCCAAAGCGCAGCTCTACCATATTGGCGAACTCGACAGGATCGACATCACCCTTTTCCAGGAGCCTGAAATGTCGGCAAAGGGCATGCAAGTCGATGCCGCAGGCGACATCTCGATGCCGCTCATCGGTCGTGTTCATGCCGCAGGCCTAACCACCACCGAGCTTGCCGAGCAGGTCCGGGCCAAGGCCGCACGCTTCTATGTCGATCCTCAGGTCACTGTGAGCATAGCAAGTTCAGTCTCGCAAAACGTGACTGTCCAGGGGCAGGTGACCGAGCCTGGCATATTCCCGCTGCAGGGGCCCACAACGCTTCTTGATGTCGTCGCGCTGGCCAAGGGGGAAACCGAAAATGCCGCTCTGGATCAGGTCGTGGTCATTCGCTTCATTGGCGATAAGCGCTATGCTGCAGCCTTCAATCTTGAACGGATCCGCCGCGCCGAAGATGCCGATCCTGCAATTCTCGCGCGCGATATCGTGATCGTGGGCCATAGTGGCACCAAGCAAGCCTGGCATGACGTGCTGCGCGCAGCACCGCTCCTCAATGTCTTTGCGCAATTCTAGCCGGTACAGGGAAGGGGGCTGACCCATGATGAGCGCCAACAGGCTTCATATGGCGAGCAAGGAAGAGATCGAGAATTACGATCTCCTCGAAGATGAACGCCATGAACTATTTTTCGATCTGCGTGCACTCTGGGCGACGGTCTATCGCAACCGGCTCGTGATGGGGCTTATTCTTGGCGGTTGCATCGCGCTTGGGATTCTCTCGATCCTGGTGATGCCGCGCGTCTATGAGGCGCGTTCGAGCGTACAGATCGACCAACAGGTCGCAAAGGTGCTCGGCACCGAAGATGACCAGACGGTTATTGGTGGAGCGGATGCCGATCGCTTCCTTCAAACCCAGGTTGACATCATCAAGAGCCGATCAACCGCCAAGAAGGTATCTGATAGTCTGGGACTTGCTGCGAACGACAGGTTTCTCGAGCAGATGGGGGTCGGTCCTGTCCTTGGAGACAAGCGGGGGCGCCGCGAAGAGACCGTTCTCAACACCCTTCAGGATAATCTTGATGTCGATCTCAAGCGCAATTCGCGCGTGGTCGGCATCCTGTTCAAAAGCCGCGATCCGGCTCTCGCTGATCGCGTGGCCAACAGCTATGCGCAAAATGTGATCGAGGGGAATATCCAGCGGAAATTCTCCACCTCCACCTATTCGCGCAACTTCCTCGAAAAGCAGCTTGGCCTGGCCAAGCAAAGGCTTGAAGCCTCAGAGCGTGCGCTGATCAGCTATGCGCGTTCGGCGCGGCTGATCGATGCCAGTTCGGGCGCAAAGCAGGATTGGCAGGCCAGTGGCCCTCGCTCGCTGGTGACGGCCAACCTTGTCCAGCTTAATGAAAATTATGCGGCTGCCGCTGCCGCGCGGTCCCAGGCCATGGAGCGCTGGGAACAGGCCCGGGGCGCCTCGCTGATGACCTTGCCTGAAGTTCTTGGCAATGACGGCATGCAGCGTCTGTTGCAGCGCCGCGCCGAACTCATGGCTGATTTCACCCAGTTGCGCCAGCGCCTTACGCCTGAGCACCCCACCGTGACGCAAGTCGGTGCGCAGGTGAGTGAACTCGACCGCCAGATCCGCAATTTCGCCGAGAGCATCCGCAATTCGATCCGCAACCAGTATCTGACCGCCGATCGTCAATATAAGGCCCTTGAGGCACAGGTTGCAGCGCTCAAGGGCGCGACGCTCGCGGAACAGGATCGCTCGGTTCAATATAATATCCTCCAGCGCGAGGTGGATACCAACCGCCAGCTCTATGAGAGCCTTCTGCAGCGGTTCAAGGAAGTCAGTGCGGAATCGGGCGTTGCGACCAACAATATCTCGATCGTCGACCATGCCGAGACGCCGCGTAAACCGACCTCACCGCGCCCGCTGCTCAACCTTGCCTTGGCGACCATCTGCGGGCTTGGCCTGGCTCTGCTCTACGCGATTGCGCGCGAGCGGCTTGATGATGCCATCCGCGATCCGGGCGATGTCGAAACCAAGCTGCATCTCCCGCTGCTTGGTGTGGTACCCGAGGTCGAGGGCGGCGCGCCGCTGGCCGAGCTTGAGGATACCAAGGCAGAGATTACCGAGGCCTATAATAGCGTCCGCACGGCGGTAGAACTTTCGTCGAACCAGGGCTTGTTCCACTCCATTCTTGTGAGCAGCTCAAGCAAGGGGGAGGGCAAGTCCACCACCTCCTTCGCCCTCGCGCGGGGCTTTGCGCTGGTTGGTCGCAAGGTGTTGCTTGTCGATGCTGACCTTCGTCGCCCGTCCTTGCATCGCTTCCTCAATATGCGTCAGCCAGACAAGGGGCTCTCCTCTGTCCTTGCGCGTACCTGCAGTATCAGTGATGCAGTGCTGCCCATGGGCGTTCCCAATGCCGCTTTCCTGCCGAGCGGTCCGCTGCCACCTGATCCTGCCAATCTCTTTGCAGGCGATGCCGTCGAGCAGTTGCTTGCCACCCTTGCCGATGATTATGATCTCGTCATCCTCGACGGACCGCCGGTGCTCGCGCTTGCCGACGCGACCGAGCTCACCGCTGCGGCTGAGGCGACCATTTTCGTGTGTGCTGCAGGAAGCGCTCATTTCGGACAGACGCGAAATGCCGTCTCGCGCCTCAATCGCGCGCATGGCCGGCTTATTGGTGCTGTGGTCACCAAATATAATAGTCGCAAATCTGGTTATGGCCCGTCTGCCGACTATTATCGCTACAATTATGAGGAAGACCCCGCCTGAGTCGGGGCAGACTAATTGGATCCAGCCTGTTCGAACAAGATGCCGTCATGGCCTGGAGCTAATGTGCCAATATGATCCCGCAGGCCGGCTTTTCCCCGCCGGCCTCGGGGCTCCGGCGCCCTGGTTCGTCCCACGAACGGGGCGTCGGGGCACAAGGTCAGGCGCGCAGCCGCATTGCCGTGCCGACCTTGCCGGCAATCATGTGTCGCAGGGATATTTTTCCTTAAGAGCCACGATGATGACCGAGGCAGCTTCGGCCGCTCCATGACCAGGGTTGGCCTTGAGATATTCGACAAATATGCGGCGCAGATCCCCCTGTGGGGTTGCCGGCGGCAGGCAATATTCGCGCATGTTGAGCCAGGATTCATAGGCTTTGGCGGTGTCGTTGACTCCGGCAATATAGGCAAAACAATAGGAAAGCATCGGCGCGGAGCCGGATTCGCATTTTTCCATGAGCCCGTTGGCATTAAGATATCCGATGGCAACAGGCGACTGTGCCATGGTGCCTGCGAGCAGTAGAAACGCTGTAAGCAAATTCATGGCCTCCTTTTAACAACTGGACCAGTTAACAACTGGACCGGCAAAACTACCATCGGGCCTGTCCGAATGACGCCCGATGTTGAACTTTGCTATCTTTCCCATTATGCGATCCGCGTGTCAGGGCAAGATCAGCATGAGGGTTTTGACGAGCCCAATCCGGTTCGCCCCGATCTGGACTGGTTATATGAGTCCAATATTCCAAGGCACCGGCCGAAATTCGCGCCAACGTTTCTTGCTCTCATGCTCATTTTCATTTTGGCAATCGCTATGGCCTGGAGCCAATGGGGGCGACAGGGTGGGCATGGTGCTTCGCCTAAAGTCCCCGTCCACCGCTCGGAAATTGGCACCGCGATGCCTCCCATTGCCTCCGCGCCCTTTGCGCCCGCCTCGCTTCGCGCGCTTAGTCCGCAGATGGCAAGGCAATTCAACGATGCGGTGGCCGTTGATGATCATGGCATCGTGCCCGCTCGCGCCTTTCTCATGGACATGGGCAGCGACAGGGGCAAGGACAGGGGCGTGAGCCTGTCCCGTTCGCTCGACTGCCTGACGGCTGCAGTCTATTATGAGGCGGGCAATGAACCGCTTGACGGGCAGAGGGCTGTTGCCCAGGTCGTCCTCAATCGGGTTCGTCATCCAGCCTATCCACACAGCGTGTGCGGGGTCGTTTTTCAGGGCGCTGAGCGCCCGACCGGCTGTCAGTTCACATTTGCCTGCGACGGCGCGCTCGCACATGTGCCCGTGCCTGCCCTGTGGGCGCGCGCACGAGAAGTGGCGTCCGCGGCGTTGGGGGGATATGTTTACGCGCCTGCGGGATGGGCGACCCATTATCACGCCAATTATGTCGTTCCTTATTGGGCGGCGAGCCTTTCCAAGATTGCAGCGGTCGGCACCCACATCTTCTATCGCTGGCAAGGTGGCTGGGGCGAGGCCAAGGCTTTTTCCGCCCATTATAGCGGGCAGGAAAATCTATCATTCTGGCAGGAAAAAACACTGGTTGAAGCGCGCGACGATAGGGCGCCACAGGACGAGCATGTTGCAGCCAGCGTCGCGCTTTCGGACAGACCGATAATCGGTCACGACGGAGCGATCGCGGGCAAGAATGGCGATATCGTCCCTGCAAGCCGTGCCCCTGCCACCGCTCCTGAGCAAGTGGCCGAGGCAGCCACTGAACGCTGGATCCTCTCGGGGCCGCTTGAACGGACCATCGTGGGACGACCGAGCGGCAGCCGCGAGGTCATCGGCGCTGCTACGCGGGCGCCGGATCTTCCTGCGACACAGGCGACGCATCCATCATCCTGATATGCGCGCATGCTACGGGCGCAAGCGTGGAGCGGCGCCAATATGTTGTTCCATCAGCCTCCGTACGCAGCAAAGAAAAGCCCAACTGCGCATAATGGTCGCGCACCAGGCCATTGCGTGGGGTCGGATTATACACCCCTTCGACAATTGCGATGCCCCTGGCCTGCGCCGCCCTGCATATCTCAGCAAGCACCATCGCTTCGACGCCACGCCCAAGCACCCGGCAGCTCATCAGCCAGCTGTCGATCCGCCACACATCCGGCTCCAGGGGCCTGAGGATGATGACGCTGATCATGCCATTGTCGCCAAATATATCGCGCAGACGCACCTGGATCGTGTGGAGGTCGCGATCCTTTGCCATCTGCGCGACCTCATGGGCAGCGTAGCGGCGCGTGGTCAGGTTGAACTGGTTGGATTTGGCTATCAATTGGGTGACCCGCTCAAGACCACCTGAAGAAAAGGGCGCAAAGCCGATTTCCATGTCGAGCGAGGCGAGATAGGCGTCCAGCCCCCCCGAGGCATCGGCCAGGGCAGCGCGCTGCGCATTGGCTTCATAATAACCGCTGCGCTTGGCATCTTCGTGCGACATGATATGGGTTTCGAAATAGCCTGCAGCCGCCAGGGTCCTGGCGTAAAGGGCCGGATCATCGGGCAGTTCAGGCACGGCGACATCGGGCAGCATCTGGCGGACAAGGGCACGTTCTGCCGGATTGTCATCGAGAAAGACGAAGGCGGACAGCCCAAGGTCGAGGGTTCGCGAAATGGCCTCGATGTTGCGGGCCTTGTCGGACCAATTGGCCTGGAAGACCGCAATATGCTTTTCCCTGATCAGCATGTCGGGATGCTTGCGGAACATGTCCCGCGCGGTTGCATCATCATTTTTCGACGAGACAGCCAGGACGACGCCGCGCGCGCGCAGATCCAGTGCAAAGCGCTGGACGGCTAGATAGGCTTCCCCCAACGCGTCGCCCTGGCCAAGGTGAACGCCTTCCAGGCCGTCGTCGCCGATGACACCGCCCCAGAGCGTATTGTCCAGGTCCAGGACCAGGGCCCGGCGCGACTTGCCAGAAATCGCGCCTAGCAAACGTGCGACCTGATCTGAAAAATAAGGGCTAACTTTTAGTGAAAACGGGATTTTCCCAATATTCCACTCGCCCGGCGAATGCCATTGAGATGCCCCAACGACCTGCGCGATGGCGTCAACATCAAGAAGATGATCCGAACTGCCTTCGAGGGATTTGAGCAGCCTCTCATTGTAGCGTGCCGCGCGTGCCCTTATGCTTTCAAAGGCGCGCCGCTCATAATTGCCATAGAGATTTTCCGGCGGCGGGGCGATGGTCTGAAGGATGGCAGGCGCGCCGCCATGGGCGGCGAGGCCATCCCTGATGGCCTGCAGCCTCATTAGGGCACCCTCGACCGGATCCTGCCCAACCTGTCCTTGGGAAGGGGACACCAGTTCGCGATGATCCAGGCCGATCAGGACCGCATCGCATCGGGCCTGATTGATCCGCGAATTCCCGTCCAGCGCATCCTGCATGGCCTGCCCGAAATTGCCCTTGATGCATTCGAGCAGGATGCCCTGGCGCGCAGCCGATGCAACCAGAAGAGGCACGAGCAGATCGAGCGTCGCGTTGGAGACGAGGCCCAGGCGAAAGGGTGTAAACCCCTCCAACTGCGCGCCTGCCGCGACCAGGTCGGTGATCTTGCGTCCGAGCTGGGTGAGTTGGTTGGCGCTTAAAGCATAGTTCGAAAGCGCGCGCAGGGCCTTGCCGACATTTTCTGCCTGTGCCACCGCCCGCAGCTCCGTGCGCCACCCGGCGCCGGGCGAAGGGAGCCATTGCAGTTGAAGATAAAGATCCGCTGACATGCCTGCCTCTTCGCACGCTTTCTTGCCATTTTACCCTGTTGGTATCAGGCAATCTTAAGGATGACGCCGGTGGCATTGAGCGCAAAGCCAAGCGCTACGCTCTTGACCAATTCTCTCGCGGTAACCGGCAGGTTTGCATTGATGATGGCTGCGGCGATGGAGGTCACGCCGGCGAAAAGCAGCACCGACCACCAGCGCGGAAAGTCAGGTCCCTCCAGCGGATGGGGCCAGGCGGCGACGAGCGGCAACAGGACCATGAGAAAATGGCCAAAGCAGGAGGCGATCCAATGCGTGAAGAAGCGCGGAATGGTTTCTCCAAGCTCGACCTGGGGGTCACCTGCCACGATGTTTACCGTTCCTGCCATCCGATAGTTG
>NZ_NOIW01000096.1:0-20705 GCF_002708645.1 Sphingobium sp. IP1 | reverse complement strand
ATGGTCGGCTTGCCCGTCAGCTTCCTGACCCAACCCGCCAGCCCCATGTCGGCCCCCTCGAAGGCCGGCGCCGTAAAAATGCGGGTGCTGGCATCGAATATATCCACCCCCGCCTCGACGAGCGGGGCGAGCATCGCTTCCAATTCGGCGGGCGTCTCCGCATTGCGCGCCTCATAATCTTGCAGCTTCCACTGGGAGAAGCGGAAGATGACCGGAAAGTCGGGCGCGGTCGCTGCCCGGATCGCGCGCACCAGTTCGACCGCGAAGCGCGCCCGCTCGGCAATCCCGCCGCCCCAGCGATCGTCTCGCACATTGGTATGGCGCCACAGGAAACTGTCGATCAGATAGCCATGCGCGCCATGCAGGGCCAAGCCGTCAAAGCCGACCGCCTTCGCATTGGCCGCGCTGCGGGCGAAGGCGGCGATCAGGTCGCCGATCTCGCTGTCGGTCAGCGGCGCGGTGGGCGTGCGCACCTGTTCCAGATAGTCGGGCGAGACCATCGCCTTGTCGGTCGGGCCCCATATGCCCGAGGGGCGGGCCGAGGGGGCATCGGGATGATAGCCCGTACCGGGCACACGAATGACGCCCTGGTGCCATAGCTGCGGGATGATGAGGCCGCCCGCCGCATGCACGCCGGCCACGATGTCGCGCCAGCGCGCCAGCGCTTCGTCACCATGCAGGACGGGTGAAGCGCCGCCCCCCATGGTTTCACGCCCCACGGCGGCGGGATGGTCCACGCCCACCCCTTCGGTGATGATCAGGCCCACATCAGCTTCGGCCCGTCGTCGATAATAGCCTGCCACGCCGTCCGATGGGATGCCGCCCGGCGAGAAATTGCGCGTCATCGGCGCCATCACGAACCGGTTGCGCAGGCGTAGCGAGCCCATCGTGAACGGCATGTATAAAATCTCAGCCTGCCCCATCAAAGCGGTCCTCTCCTTTGCCTGTCAAAAGACCGTGCCGCAGGGCATGGGCGTCGAAAACCTATCCTGTGACAGGACAGCCGCGCCCGGACCTCGCGCATGGTCGGGTCGACTCAGGCGGCTTCGACGGCAAGGGCGGACTGCGGACAGGCTTCGGCGCCTTCCCGGGCCTGCTCCTCCAGTCCTTCGGGAACGATTTCGCCGTCAACATACACGATGCCATTGGCGTCAAGCTTGTACACTTCAGGGCAAATTTCGGCGCACACGCCATAGCCGCAGCATGCCGCCTTATCGATCATCACTTTCAGTTTCTGGCTCATCCGGCCTCTCCTTCCTCTTTGATCACACATTACATCTTGAACAGATTTAGTTCAATATGTATAACACGACTCAATCAAGGAAATCGATCAGGAGAGCAACATGCTGCACAATGCCGGGCTGACGCTGAGCGACGGAACGACGCTTGACGATCTCATCAATCGCGACATGAACGAGGTGTCGCTGAGGGTGATGAATGACAAGGAGCTGTACGAGCTGGAGATGGAGCGGGTGTTCGCCCGCACCTGGCTGCTCCTTGGCCATGAGTCGGAAATTCCCAAGGCCGGCGACTATGTCATGCGCGACATGGCCGAAGACAATGTGATCGTCTCGCGCGACCGCAGCGGCGAAATCCACGTCATGCTGAACGTCTGCCCCCATCGCGGCATGAAGGTCTGCACGGCCGAAGCGGGGAATGCCCACGCCCATCGCTGCATCTACCATGGCTGGGCCTTCCGCGCGGATGGCAGCTTCATCGGCGCGCCGATCGAAAAGGAGCAGATGCACGGCAACAAGCGGTCCAAGGACGAGTTGGGGCTCAAAAAAGCCCGCGTCCACCTCTATGGCGGCCTGATCTTCGCCACCTGGAACAAGGATCTGTCGTTCGAGGATTATCTGGGCGACGCGAAATTCTATCTCGACCAGCTTTTCTGTCGCACCGACAATGGCCTCGAGATGCTTGGCCCGCCCCAGCGTTTCGTGCTGCCGTGCAACTGGAAGATTCCCGGCGAACAGTCCGGGTCGGACGGCTTCCATACCCTGACTTTGCACCGTTCGCTGATGGAAGGCGGCATCATGGGCGGCACGGCCGAGTCGATCTACGACACCGCGCCGGGCATGTATGGTGTCGATCTTTCGGTGCCGCAGGGCCATACGCTGCGTTGCCTGGAGGCGGCCCAGACCTTCAAGATGTTCGCCGACGTCAGCTTCGAAGGCAAGTCGACCGAAGAGCGGCTCCATCTGCTGCCGCCGCCGGGCATCACCAAGGAATTGATCCCGCAACTGTTCAGGAATCTGTCGGCAGACCAGGTCAAGCAGTTGGCGAACATTCCGCCCCAGGTCGGCGGCATGTTCCCCAACATCCTCGTCGCCTTCATCTTCGCGCCCCGCATGGATGGCGGCGCGTCGGGCGCCCTGTCGCTGCACACCTATGTGCCCAAGGGGCCGGACAAGGTGGAGTTCGTGAACTTCATCTTCGCGGAAAAGGACGCGCCGGAAGACGTGAAGCGCGACATGCTCCAGAACGCCATCTGGTCGACCGGCACGTCGGGCACGATCGAGCAGGACGATGCCGACACCTGGCCGCAGATCATGCGCAATTCGCGCGGCCATATGAGCAAGACGATCACGCTCAAATATCAGGCGCTGCACGGCCATGAGCGTCCCGAAGGCTGGGTCGGCGGCGGCGATCTCTATCCCGGCTTCACCAAGGACGACACGCAATGGGCATGGTGGATGGCCTATTACAACATGATGGCCGACGCCTGAGCCGACGCGACGAGAGAGGACAGATATCATGGTGAACTACGCGACCGCCGCCATCGACAAGACCAGCGTCATGCGCGGTCTTGTCTCCACCAAGCGCGTGCCGCTCGGCTCGGAAGTCTATAACCGCCTGCTCGAAGCCCTTTATGAGGAAGCCGCCGCACTCGACGAGCGCCGGTTCGACGACTGGGTGGCCTATCTGGAACAGGATCTGAGCTACACCGCCCCCCTGCGCCTCACCCGCAACGGTCCGAACAAGGACCGGGACGTGGTGCGCACGATGAAGCATTTCGACGAGAATTACGGTTCCATCCTGATGCGCACCGGCCGCCTGGCGAAGAGCGCCTGGGCCGAGGATCCGCCCTCGCGCACGCGCCGCTTCGTCACCAACGTCCGCGTCGCCGAAAGCGAGACGGTCGGCGAATATGAGGTGGTGAGCTATCTCTATGTCGAGCGCAGCCGCATGGACAATCCGGAGAATGAAACCATCAGCGCCGAACGCCGCGACATCTGGCGGCTGGTCGACGGCGCGTACAAGCTGGCGCGCCGGGAGATCATCGTCGACCAGTCGACGCTGGGCATGTCCAACTTCGCCATCTTCCTCTGACCGGACCTTTTCTGGTGACGGGAACCCCGCATATCGTGGTCGTCGGCAGCGGCCTCGCCGGCTATGGCGTCCTGCGTGAGCTGCGCAAGCTTGCGCCGGACGCCCGGCTGACGCTGGTCACGCAGGATGACGGCCATTTCTATTCCAAGCCCGCTTTGTCCACCGCCCTCGCCAAGGGCAAGGTTGCCGATACGCTGATCACCACGCCGGCGGAAAAGATGGTCGCGCAACTAAAGCTCGACCTGCGCGCCGGCCGCATCGTCGAAGCGATTGATCGGGAGGACAAGGCCGTTCTCACCACTGGCGGGCCGATCTTCTACGATCGGCTGGTGCTGGCGCTGGGCGCCGATCCGGTGCGTCCGCCGATCGATGGCGATGCCGCCCATCGTGCGCTCGCGGTCAACAACCTTGACAACTATCGCGAGTTTCGCGAAAAATTGCCGGACGGCGCCCGCGTGCTGGTGATGGGCGGGGGGCTTGTTGGCACCGAATTCGCCAACGATCTTTCGGCAAGCGGCTATCAGCCGGTGGTCGTCGATATGCTTGGACACCCCCTCGCACAGCTCGTGCCGCCGGGCGTGGGCCAGATGATCCGCGACGCGCTGGCCGAAAAGGGCGTGGAATGGCATCTCGGCCGCAAGGTGCTCGCCATCCATAAGGGCGAAAGCGGCATCCGGGCCGAACTGGACGACGGCTTGGTGATCGAGGCAGCGGCGGTCCTGTCCGCCGTCGGACTGCGTCCGCATATCGCGCTTGCGCAGGAGGCCGGGTTGGAGGTCGCGCGCGGCATCAAGGTCGATCAAACCGGCCGCACCAGCGACCCCGCCATCTATGCGATCGGCGATTGCGCCGAATATCCGCAGGGACTGGCGGCCTATGTCACCCCGATCATGGCGGCCGCTCGCGCCATCGCGCCCAGCGCGCTGGGCACGCCGACGGACATCCGCTTTCCGCCGCTGTCGGTCCAGGTCAAAACCACCGCTTATCCCGTCGTCCTGCTGCCCGCGCCTGTCGGCGTGGACGGGCAATGGCAGGAATTCGCCAATGACGAGCGCGGGCTGAAATATCATTATCACGACGCGGACGGGGCGATCCGCGGCTATGTTTTCACGAAAGACTATTGCCAGGACCGCATGGACATGGACCGTGCCCTGAGCGAGCAGATGACAGGAGCGGTAGCGTGACGGGATTGGTCAAGGACAAGGTCGCAATCGTCACGGGCGGCGCGAAGGGGCTAGGCTACGGGATTTCCCGCTGCCTAGCACAGGCGGGGGCGCATCTCCTGATCACCGGCCGCGATGGCGCCGCCGCTGAAGCGGTCGCAGCGGAGATCACGCAGAGCTTCGGCGTCCGCGCCATCGGCATGTCCGCCGATATGGGCGTCAAGACCGAAGTGGAGGCGATGATCGAGCGCGCCGTCAGCGAATTTGGCGGGCTGGATATATTGGTCAACAATGCGTCGCAGCTTTCGCCCAACGTGCTGCTGGAGCAGAAGACGGACGAGATGCTGCAGCGGACGCTGGAGATCGGCACCTGGGGCAGCTGGTGGGCCATGCGCGCCGCCTTCCCCCATATGAAGGCGCGCGGCGGCGGTTCGATCATCAACTTCTATTCGATCGACGCCCAGACCGGTGCCTGGCTCCATGCCGACTATAATATGAACAAGGGCGCGATCCTGGGGCTGACCCGGACCGCCGCGGTCGAATGGGGACGCTTCAACATCCGCACCAACGCCATCGCGCCGACCGGCATGGGACAGGTGTTCTCGGACCTCGCCGAAAACGTCCCCGGCTTTCTCGAAATGGCGACCGCCAGCAATCCGCTCAAGCGTGCGGGCGACCCGGAGAAGGACATCGGCCCGGTTGTCCTGTTCCTGGCTTCGGAAATGTCGCGCTTCGTCAATGGCGAGCTGATCAATGTGGATGGCGGTCAGCATCTGCCCGGTTATGTGAGCGTTCCGCACAACCTCGCCGAGATGGAAGCCCAGACATGAAATTGATGCCGCACACCGACTGGAGTGAAATCGTCGCGACGGATCAATCCGGCAGCGTCCAGAAGATCATGGACGGCACGTTGCGCGCGATCAACTCCATCGGCGCGCGGCGCCTGTCGATGAGCGACATCAGCGAAAGCAGCGGCGTTTCGCGCGGCACGCTCTATCGCTATTTCGCCTCCAAGGAAGAAGTGCTCGCCGCCTTCAGCGAATATATCTGCAGCAGCTTCGAAAAGGGCATCATGGAGTCGGGCGAAGGCATTGCCGACCCGATCGAGCGTTTTCGCGCGGTGATGCGCTTCTATGGCCGGTTCACAATCGAACGCTCGCCCGAAGGCATTTTCGAGGTCGAGCCGGCCTTCCATCTCAATTTCCTGCGCAGCCATTTCGGTCGCCACAAGGCCGCCGTCCAGCGCGCGCTTGAACCGGTGTTCGATCATTTCGAAAAGCTCATCGACAACCGGATCAACAGGGACGCCTTCTGCGACACGATGGTTCGCCTGCAACTGAGCACGCTCATCATTCCCGCCACACCGGACTGGCTGGCCATCTGGAACAGCGCGCCCGATCGATTGTGCGACTGGGCGCTGCAGATCGCCGGACACCATAGCGACCATAAGAAAGGATGAACTAATGGCTACTGCCCCCAAGATGGATAATGAGATCGAGTGCGGCTTCGCCGAAAAGGCCGTCGCCGACGCGATGGTGGAAAAGGCGCGCAGCTTTCGCGCTTTCCTGCAGGGCGAAGCGCCCGAGGGTGAAAAGCGGCGCAGTCCCACGCCTGCGGTCGACAAGATGCTGAAGGAAGAGGGATTCCTGCGCATGCTGCTGCCGCAGCGGCTGGGCGGCATGGGCCTGTCCCCCACGGATTTCTGCCGGGTGCAGATGGAGATCGCCAAAGGCGACCCGGCGATCAGCTGGGTCATCCAGATCATCAACGGCACGAGCTGGATCACCAGCCTGGCGCCCGACGGCGTGCAGGAGGCTGTGTTCGGCGACGGACCGCAGCCGGTCTGTGGCGCCTACAACCCGCCCGGCAAGGCCCGCAAGGTCGACGGCGGCTGGATCATCAACGGCACTTGGCCCTATATGTCCGGGTCGCGGCAGTCGAACTGGGCGCAGCAGGGTGTGGTGCTGGAGGGCTATGACGGCCCCGTCGTCCCCGGCATCAGCATGTGCTATCTGCCGATGGACAGCATGACCATTCAGGACACCTGGTTCGTGTCCGGCATGCAGGGCACCGGCTCCGACACGGCGATCGCCAAGGATGTCTTCATTCCCGAAGCCCAGATGGTGCTGATGGATGAGCGCGCCGGTCAGATCGACCGGACCAAGCGCCATTTCGGCGCCCCCTCCGACCTGCTGCCCGCCGTCCCGGTCGTCCGCACCACCGGCATCGCCCAGTTGATCGGCGCGGTCGAGGCCATGCTGGAGATCGTCACCGCCGAATCCCCCAAGAAGCCGGTGCTGACGACCATCATCGGCCCGCGCACCAAGTCTGGCGCCTATATGCGCGATCTGGGCGAAGCGGCGGCGATGATCGATACCGCCAAGCTGATCCTGTTCGACCTGACCGCCAAGCTGGACCGCGTCGGCCTGGGCGAGGAATTCACCCTTGCGGAAAAGGCGAAGCAGCGGGCGGGCGGCGCGCAGATGATCGAACTGATCCATGGCGCCAGCGAATCGCTGATGTTCCAGGCCGGCTCCTCTGGCTTTGCGCTGGACAAGCCGATCAACCGCTACTGGCGCGACGTTTCGATGGCGATGCGGCACATCCAGAATATCCCGACCATCGGTTATGAAATCTATGGCCGCAACCTGACCGCCGCCGATCCGATCTCGCCTCCGGGCGCCTATTGAGATCGATAAGCTATCGAAAGGAGGGTTGCCCGCTCGAAAGAACGGGCAACCCTCCTTCCTCAGCGGCCCGACCGCATCCATCACGACCATAGGGGAACGCCATGCGGGCCGCCCTGATCGACAGCGATGGTGGCTTCGCGCTGGCCGATCATCCCGAGCCAACCGCGCAGCCCGGCTATCGCGTCATCGACGTTGCCGCCGCCGGTATCGGCCCGACCGACCTCATGCGCGCGAAGGGCTTCTTCGGTCCCGTCGATGCGACTTATGTGCCGGGTGGCGAGGGTGTCGGACGGCTGGACGATGGAAGCCGCGTCTATTTCGGCCATAGCAGGCCGCCCTTCGGCGCGATCGCGGAACGCACACTTGTGGCCGAAGAGGAGATCTGGCCCGCACCGGACGGGCTTCCCGATGACCAGATTATCGCCCTCGCAATCTCCGGCACGGGCGCGCTGATCCCGCTGGAGGAAGCGCGGATCGCCAAGGGCGAATCCGTCCTCATTCTTGGCGCGACCGGTCCGGTTGGGCAGATCGGCGCGCAGGTCGCCCGGCTGCTGGGCGCGGGTCGCATCGTGGCCGCGGCGCGCAGCCGCGAACGGCTGGAGGCGATGCAGGCCGCCGGTCATGCCGATGCGATCGCCCTGTTGGGCGAAGGCGATGACGACGTCGCGCTGCAAGCGCTCTCGGAAGGCGGCTATGATGTCGTACTCGACATCATCTATGGCCCGCCCGCGCAAGCGGCGATGCGCGCCACCCGCCCCGGCGCGCGCATGATGAGCATCGGCGTGCAGGCCGGGCCGACGGTCGCGCTGTCCCTGCGCGACCTCGTCTTCCGCAGCCATATCGGCGTTGGCACCGGACAACGGCCGGCCAGCGAGCGCCGCGCCGCCTATGACCGGCTGATCGCCATGGCGATGACACAGGGCCTGACCGTCGACACGCGCCGCTATGCCTTTGCCGATGCCGCCGATGCCTGGGCGGCGCAGGCCGGCAGTCCCCATGGCAAGATCGTCATCACCCGCTGATCCGATGGGAACTCCCGCCTATATCGATTCCACCGCCCGCCTGTTCGGCGATGTGCGGCTGGGCGACGATTGCAGCCTGTGGCCCTATGCCGTCGTCCGTTCCGAACGGGCCTATGTCTCGATCGGGCGCTGCGCCAGCGTGCAGGACCATGCGATGGTCCATATCGGCTGGGATGATCCCACGATCATCGGCGACTATTGCACCATCGGCCATCGCGCGGTGGTCCATGGCTGCATCATCGAACCTGCCTGCCGGATCGGCGTCGGCGCGACCATCATGGAACGCTGCGTCATAGGGCGCGGCTCGATCGTCGCCGGACACAGTTTCCTGCCGCCAGACAGTGTCATCCCGCCGCATTCGCTCGTCATGGGCACGCCTGGCCGGGTCGTCCGCCCCATCGACAAGCTGCGCGCGAACATCGTCGATGCGCTGCTGTATCGGGACAATGGGCGCGCCTATGCCACAGGCAAACATCGCATATGGGTCGATTCCGACATGACGAAGCTGGGCGAAGAGGCCGATGCGATCCTTGCACGCGAGGCCGCAGGCTGGAATGATCGGGATATGCCCCAATCCCACAGAACATAAGGCTGCGATCATGCCCGAAGCCCCCGCCCTGACCGAAGATGCCATGCTGAGCCTGCTCTTCCGCAACGCCCGCACCCATAATCAATGGAGCGATCGTCCGGTTACAGACGAGACTGTCCGGAGCCTCTACGACATCGCCAAATGGGGGCCAACGACGGCAAACAGTAATCCGGGCCGCTTCGTCTTCGTCCGCTCCGCCGCCGCCAAGGCGCGCCTCAAGCCGCATCTGAGCGCAGGCAATGTAGACAAGGTTATGCAGACCCCCTGCACCGTAATCATCGCGGGCGACACGCGCTTCTACGAATTTTATGGCAAGCTGTTCCCGTCGCGCGACATGCGCAGCACGTTCGAAGGCAAGGACGCGCTGATCGCGGACACGGTGGCGCGTTCCTCGACGCTCCAGGGAGCTTATCTCATCATGGCGGCGCGGACGCTGGGCCTGGATTGCGGCCCGATGTCGGGCTTCGACCAGGCCGGCACCGATGCGGAATTTTTCCCGGACGGCCGGTGGAAGAGCAATTTCCTGTGCAATATCGGCTATGGCGATCCGGCGGGTCTCTTTCCCCGCAACCCCCGGCTCGATTTCGAAGAGGCCTGCCTCGACGTCTGATGCAGGGCGAGGCGTCCGCCACAAGGCGAACGCCTCCCGCCGTTCAGCTTGCAGGCGTCCAGACCAGCGGCAGGGCGACCGGCTGGATCATGCCCAGATGGCATTCCACCTGATGGCCGGGCGCGATGCGGAAGTCGGGAATGCGCGCGAGAAATTCCTCCATCGCGATCCGCAACTCGCGGCGCGCCAGATGCATGCCGACGCAGGTATGGATGCCGAAACCGAAACCGACATGCCGTGGCCGCCGGTTCAGCCGAACCTCGGCAGGCGCATCGAACTCGGCCGGATCGCGACCGGCGAGCGTGGTCGACATCGCCACCTTGTCGCCGGGCATGAAGCGTATGCCGGCCACGTCCGTCTCCTTCTTGCAGGTTCTGAAGGTCGTCACCGCGCCATAGGCCCGCATCAGCTCGTCTATGGCGTGGGGGATTTCCGACGGATTGGCGCGCAGATAGGCCTGATCCTCCGCATGGCTGCCCAGATGGCGGAAGTGCAGGCCCATATTGGTCGAAACCGTGTCCAGCCCACCAATGAACAGGTTGAACATGAAGCCCAGCAGTTCGTCGTCGGTCAGCGCCCTGTCACCGATCCGCCCCTGCACGCCGAAACTGATGAGGTCATCGCGCGGGTTGGCCCGCCTGTCCTCGATCTCGCCACCCAGATAGGCGAGCACGCTGCGTGTCGCCTCGGCAATCTTGGACAGATCGTGATTGTGGAGCAGGTTCATTTCCCACGCCATGAACTCGCTCATCCGGTCATGCGGCAGGCCCATCAGTTCCATGAATACCTTGATCGGAAATTCGAAGGCGAAATCGCCCATGAACTCGCACTGGCCGCGCGGGGCGAAGGCGTCGATATATTCCACCGCATAGTGCCGGATCTTGTCCTCTAGCGCCGCCATCGCCTTGGGCGTGAAGGCCGGATTGACCATCTGGCGAAAGGGCCCGTGGGCAGGCGGATCGAGTTCCGCTGGCGAGTTGATCCAGTTCCCGCCCACCAGCTTGGAGAAGGGCGAAAAGTCGGTCGAGGAGAAATGATCGGTGTCGAGATAGATTTCGCGCAGATGCGCCATGCGACGCGGCACCCAGGCGGGCGTGCCCCCCGGATAGGCGTGGGCGGCATAGATGATATCAGGCCCCTCATGCACCTGCATCGCCAGGTCGTCGAACGGGTCCACCGCCGTCGTCATGCCGAAGATGAAAGGGAAGTCCCGGCTCACCAGTTCGGGCGGCACATGATCGGGAATCGGCTGCGCGGGAAACATCATCGCACTTGCTCTCCTTGTCGTCTTTGCCTGCGATTTCGGACGGACAGTGGACGCCGCCCGCACGCCAGGCACCTGTCCTTCAGAAGGATCGCGGCAGGCCCAGGCTCTCCGCGATCCCGTTGCGCACCATTTCGTTGGTGATGGGACCAATCCGCCACAGGCGGCTGTCGCGCCAGTAGCGTTGCATGTCGGTTTCCGCCGAATAGCCCATACCGCCCAATATCTGGATGCCCATGTCCGCCGCCGCATTGGCGTTTTCGGACGCCATCAGCTTGAGCATATTGGCCTCGACGCCGACAGTCTCGCCCCGGCTCTGCTTGTCCGCGCAATAATGCAGCATCAGTTCGGTCGTCTTCTGCATGGTCGCAATGTCGGCGACATAATGCTGCAGGCTCTGGAAGCGACCGATGATCCCGCCAAAGGCCTTGCGCTGCTGCATATAGTCGAGCGCGTCTTCCAGCACGCCGTCGATGACGCCCAGGCAGAAGGCGCCAACCATGATGCGCTCGTTATTGAGCGTGGGCAGCAGCATGTACCAGGCCTTGTGGGGCTCACCCAGAACATGCTCGTCCGCGATGAACGCATCCTCGAAATGAACCGAGCAACTACCCATCGACCGCATGCCGAGCTTGGCCAGCGGGGTGATCGTCACGCCCGGGGTCTTCGTCGGCACCCAGAAGAGGGTCAGGCCCTGATGCTTCTTCTCGACGCCCCTGTCGCTGCGCGCGATCACCAGCAGATAATCGGCGACATGCGCGGAGGAAGACCAGATCTTCTCGCCATTGAGCCTCCACCCGCCATCGACCCGGTCGGCGGTGGTGGCCATCGCGCCGAGCAGGTCCGTGCCGCCGCCCGGCTCGGTAAAGGCGATCGCGGCCTTCAACTGGCCGGTCGCGATCAGCGGCAGATATTTCGCCTTCTGTTCGGCCGACCCGTAAAGGCCGATCGACTTGGACCCGGCAAAGCTGGTGATGCCCCAAATCCACGCCAGCCCGCCCAGCGACCGGGCCAGTTCCCGCGCCAGCAGCATCTGCATGACGACGTCGCCGCCCTGCCCGTCATATTCCTCCGCTATGCCGACGCCGTGGAAGCCCGCTTGCGTGAACTTGTCCCACAGCGCGAAGGGATAGTGATGCTCGTCCTTTTCGAGCGCGCGCGACCAATCCTTGGGCACTTCGCTGTCCATCCAGCGGCGGACCATATCGCGGAAAGAGCGATATTCTTCGGGCAGTTCGAAATCCATTGTCAGTCCTTTTGGTGTTGGTTCAAAGCGCCGCCCGCCATGGTCTCGCCATCGCACAGGGCAATCAGGCGCGCCGCCATCCGGTCGAGGCAGGCCAGCACGCCGGCCTGATCGCCCGCCAGGAAGGCCTGCAATATCGCCTCATGCTGGTGGAGGCCGCTTTCGCGGAGGGTCGTGATGCCATGCAGGAAAATGAAGCGGGCGATCAGCCCGCGCCGGTCCAGCGTCGACCGCAACAATTCACGGCTCGCCGACGCCTTGATGAAGATCGTGTGGAAATCGAGGCCAGCCATGATCGCGGCCATATATTCGTCGCTCTCCAGTGCCGCCCGATAGCGTGCGATCGCCCGCTCCAGCGCCCTGATCTCCGCTGCGCCGATGCGGGGCATGCCCCAGCCATAGCCCAGCCGCCACAGTTCGGCCTGCACGCGGATCAGGTCACGGGTCACGTCGGGGTCGATCGGCGTCGCCCGCTTCAACCTATGAGTTTCGACTTCGACCAGCCCTTCGGAGGCCAGTGTGCCCAGCGCTTCCCTGACCGGCGTCGCGCTGACATTCAGATCCTGCGCCAGCGCCGTTTCCCGCAGCAGCGCGCCAGGCGGAATGACACCCGCCACGATCCTCGATCGCAACACCGCCGCCACGGCCTGGCGCCGCGTCGCCGGGGACTGCAAGATTTCGGGTGACTCAAGCCGGTCAAGGGCCGATCCCCAATAGGCCGTGGAGGATATATCCTGCGATTCCATATTCTATAGAATGCAGCAGACCGGAACGATCCATTCCTCTCCAAGGATAGGGTGTCGGGCCAGCGAACCGCTGTAAAGCGGCTGCATGAAATGCCCGAAATGTAAAACGCCGCAGGACGGTTATGGCGGGTGGTGCCGCGCTTGCGGCCATGCTGGCGGCAATGCTCGCCGCGCGATGCTGTGGACCTTGATACCCACATCGATTATCGCGGTCCTATTGCTCGGCAGGATCGCCTATGCCGAAATCACGCGGCAAGGCAGCAGCCGCAACATCTACAGCAACGCCATCGAAACCCAGAATGCGAGTGGCCGCAGCGCCGCCTTCGCCAAGCTCATGCATGATGCGGGGCAGACATGCACGCGCACGTCCAAGTCCCTGTTCAGGGGGGATATCGGCCCTAACGCGGCCTGGGCGCTGCGCTGCGAGGATAGCGGCGACTGGCTGGTCCTGATCGCGTCCAACGGCGCGACACGCATTGCCAACTGCGGTCCGCTGGACAAGGCCGGGACACCCTGCTGGACCCGACTCTAAGGCGGCGGCGACTCCTGGAGCCAACGCGATTGCAATCCGCGTCGGCCGGTCAGCCGAGCCCCTCCCCGCTCCGCCACCAGCCAAGGCCGGGTGCGGCCCGCGTCATCATATCCCATGCCTGCACGCGCGCCGCTGCGATGGCGGCCGGGTCCGCTCCCAGACCGGCGAAGGTACGCTCGATCATCTCGTCAATATAGTCGCGTGGTTCCACCGACCGGAGCATCAGGCGCCGCCGCGCCTCGATCGTCATGCCGACGATCAGATCCACCGCCACGTCGATCGACCGGAACTGCATCTGGCCGCCATCCTTCGCGGCATCCAGCGCATCACGAACCAGCAGGTCGAACATGCTCGCCCGCGCGAAATAATCGACATAGTCGACACGGCAGGTAAAGCCGCCCCAGCGCGGATCATGCCAGGCCCGCGCCATCGCCATCGCCGCGCCGCCGACCGCCCGGACCAGCGGGTCCGCCACATCGTCGAACAGCCTGCGGAAATCGGCGATCAGGTCCGCCGTCATCCGTTCGCCCAGTTCATTCACCGCAGCGTCGAGGGAGTCGAAATATTTGTAGAAGCTGCCGCGCGATACATCCGCCGCGCGGATCACATCATCGATCACCAGACTGCCGCTGCCCTGCCCCGGCTGATAGAGGTCGAGCACGGCGTCGAGCAGCCGATCGCGCATCCGGGCGCGCCTGATCGCCGCCGCAGCCGTGCGCGGATCGACAACGGGGGGAGCAGGCGCGGCGTCGGGCATCGCCTCCCTATTGCATCGGGTGAAAATAGCGCGCAAGCAAACTGCCATCCTCGCCGAATATATACTGTTCGATGCTGTGCACGCAGACAGGATGCCCGTCATATTCGCCTTCGTTGCGGACATAGATGACCGCTTCGTTGCCGCTCACCTTCACATCCTCGACGAACAGCTTCCACCCGACATATTGCGCGCACAGGGCCTCCAGCTTGTCCCAGCCTTCCTGAACCGGGCCGGTGGCCGGATCCTGCACCTTGAATCCGCCCGGCGCGATCGCGCGGAACGCCGCCATGAAATCGTCGATACGGCCCTCGCTGAACATGTCGGCCTGGGTCTTCAGGAATGTCGCGATTTCCTGCGTGGTCGGTTGTGTCATGATATGTCCTTCTCCTGTCATTTCGGTTCCGCCCAGATCGGTGCTGGCGTGATGTCGGGCAGCAGGGCGATATTGGACGGCAGGCCGGTGATCGCCCGGCCATATAGTTCGATGGAAAGTTGCCCGTTCAGCGCATTGTGGCGGGTGCCGACGCTCAGGTCGCGCCAGATCCGCTGCAACGGGCTGGAAAGGGCGAAGGCGCCCGGTCCGGCAACATCCATCAACCGGTTGCCCGCCGCGCGCAGCAATTCCATGGCATAGCCGCAATCGGCCTGGATTTGCGCCTTGTCGAAGCCTGTGAGTACGCGGCGTTGCGCGGTTTCGTCCAGCATCCCGGCAGCCCGGCGCACATGCAGCCAGGCCGAATCGATCTCCATCGCCGCGCGGCCAGTCATGCCGACCAACGCTTCCGAACCGCTCTGCCCGGCATAGGTCCAGCCCACCACCTGCCGCCTGGGCATCGCCTGCACCACGCCTTCGAGCAGCGCCGTCGCCGCACCCAGCATCGGCGCGAGCACGCCCAGCGGAAAAAGCGGCTCCATCGGCCAGCGATCGCGCGGCTCCAGCCCCTCCATCGCTAGGATCGCCTCGGCAGGCGGCGTGCGCGACGTCCAGAGGATGAGTTCGTCCGGCACGAACAGATCCTGCGCGACGATCATGTTGCTGCCGGAACCGGCCATGCCCGCGACATGCCAATTATCTTCGATCGAGCAGGCCGGGTCGCGCAGATCCAGAAATGCCAAAGCGGGTTCAACACCCCGATCCGTATCGACCATGACGCCGTTCAGCGCCCAATCGGCATGCAGGCACCCCGATCCATAGCCCCAGCGCCCCGACACGCGATAGCCGCCCGACACCGCAACGGCTTTGCCAGAAGGCGCGGAGGCGCTGCAAAATAGTTCCTCGCCGGTCTGGAACAGCCGCTCTGTCATGGCCGGCGGCAACGCGCACGCCGTTCCGGTAATCCCGGACAGCAGACCATAGGCCCAGGCAGTGCCGACGCAGCCCTTGGCCAGTTCGGCGACGGTCTCGATATGGGTGGTCAGCCTGTGTCCCGGCCCACCGGCCCGTTCGGGCGCCGTAATATGGAACAGGCCGGACGAGCGAAGCGCCTCCATCACCGGGGGAACGATCCGTCGCTCCCGCTCGCAGGCCGCGGCATGGTGCTCCAGCAAGGGCCGCAACGACGACGCGACACCTATGGGATCGGCAACGAAGGCCACGGGCTGCTTGTGCGCCGGGTGCTTTTCTACCGTTTCAGATCGCATCCGAATCATCCCTCCTCGCTATTTCCACATATAATGACGTTATTGTCATTGTATCACAAGCATGATCCGGGCGCGCCTGCCCGCCCCACCTTCCTGCGGATCGCTGCATTATCGTTTCGACACGCCCTGCCTCCCGATAGGCTGTCGGCGAACGCTCCTCTTCTAGGGTCCGCGCAATCGCCGACAGCGCCGATAAGGCCGGCTCCAAGAGAGGACTTGCACCGATGCGTAAAATCGACCTTCCGCCCTTCGACCGCGCCGCTTTCGTCGACAAATATGGCCCCTGGGCCATCATCGCCGGCGCATCCGAAGGAACCGGCGCCTGCTATGCGGAACAGCTCGCCGCCATAGGCATCCATCTGGTGCTGGTCTCGCGCCGGCAGGAGGCGCTCGATGCGCTCGGCCAGCGGCTGGCAACCGAACATGGCATCGAATATCGGGCCATCACCGCCGACCTCACCGAACAGGGCGCTGGAAGCCGGCTGGTCGAGGCGACCGCCGATCTCGACATCGGCCTTTATATTTCCAATGCCGGCGCGGACGGCGCGGGCAATAGTTTCTTCGGCGAACCCGTCGATCGATCGCTCCGACTGCTCACCATGAATGCGGCCAATGTGCTGGAAGCGGTGCATGGCTTTGGCAATCGCTTCCTCAAGCGCGGCAAGGGTGGCGTTATCGTCATGTCGTCTGGCGCAGGCCTTGGCGGGCAGCCCTGGCTGGTCATGTATTCCGCGACCAAGGCGTTCGAACTCAATTTCGTCGAATCGCTCTGGGCCGAACTGGACGGGCAGAATGTCGATATCGTCGGCGTCGCCGCCCCGATCATGGATACGCCGACCCTGCGCCGCGCCACCGAAGGACTGGGGATGGACTATTCCATGGCCTATGATCCAGCCGATGTCTGCGCGCTCGCCCTAGCCAGCCTAGGCAAGGAACCGTTGGTGATCGTTCCCGATGGCCCGGACGAGGAGAAAATCCCGCAGATCCAGGCCGATCGAAAGACCCGCCTGGTCGCGCTGGCCGAATGGGGCAAGGCCTATACCGCCGCCGCGAACGGCTGACCGGGCACAAAAAGGGGAAGAGGAAATGACGGATCAGGTCGACGTCGTCGTCATCGGCGCAGGACATAATGGCATGGCTGCCGCCGGATATCTGGCCAAGGCCGGCAAGAAGGTCGTCGTGGTCGAGCGTCTGGCCAAGGTCGGGGGCATGACCAGCTCGGGCTATATGATCCCCGAAGCCCCCGACCATCTGGTGACGCCCTGCGCGGTCGAACTTCTGTTCGCCCGCAAATCCGGCATCATCGAGGATTTCGAC
Organism: Sphingobium sp. IP1; assembly: GCF_002708645.1. Classification (NCBI taxonomy): domain Bacteria; kingdom Pseudomonadati; phylum Pseudomonadota; class Alphaproteobacteria; order Sphingomonadales; family Sphingobiaceae; genus Sphingobium; species Sphingobium sp. IP1. The sequence goes on along the minus strand of NZ_NOIW01000096.1, from coordinate 3,795 downwards.
CTGCCCAAATATGGCCTTCGCACCGTCGATCCCGATCCGACCTATGCCTATCTCCATCCCGATGGCAGCTCGATCGCGCTCTTCTACGACTATCACCGCACGGCGGAGGATATTGCCCGCATCAACCGCAATGACGGCAAGGCCTATCTGGAGTTCATGAAGACGCTGAACGTCATGATGGACATCGGCTTTCCGCTGATGATGGCGGAGCCCGGGCGGCCGGACGTCAAGAACCTGTCGAAGATGATCGGCAGCGCGGTCCGCAACGTCCGGCTGAAGGACGAACTGATCGCCATGTCGAAGGCAACGGCCGACCAGATCGCCTGCGAGCGGTTCGAGCATCCGGCGACGATCGCCCTGTTGCTGGGCATCGCGGCGGGGGCCGGCCCGGTCGATGACGACGGCAATGCCGCCGCCTACATGATCTTTGCCGTCACCCATAAATATGGCACCGGAAAGCCGATCGGCAGCCTGCAATCCTTCTCCGACGCGCTCGCCCGCAGCATCGAGGACGCGGGCGCGACGATCGAACTCAATGCGCCGGTGGCGGAGATCATCGTCGATGACGGCGCGGCGAAGGGCGTACGGCTGGAGGACGGGCGGGTCATCCAAGCGAAGATGGTCATCGCAACCTGCGATCCCCGCACGGCCATGCGCCTCACGACGCCCGGCGGCGTGCCGCGAGCGCTGACCCAGCGGATCGAACATGCCCCGGCGAACCGCTCGAACGCGGCGCCCTTCCTCGCGAACATCGCCATGTCGGGGCCGCTCAGCCTGAAGAAGCATCAGGATTTGCGGCATGACGACGCCGATCTCAACAAGGCGGTCGGGCTGATCGGCACGCCGGAGGAAGTGCGCGAGTCCTTCGCCATGGCGCGGCGCGGCGATATTCCCGACCGGCACGCCATGTCGCTCAGCCCCTTGTCCAATTCCGACCCGACGCAGGCGCCTCCGGGCGGCTCGCTCGCCTATGTCTATCTGCCTGGCGTCGCCGTGGACGCGCGGGAGGGCTGGTCGCCCGCGCTCAAGGACCGGACCATGACATCTGTAATCAGTCATCTGGGCGAATTTTACGACGGCCTGGACACGGAAGTCGGCCGCTTCGTCGAAACCGCGCGGGAACGCGAGAAGCGGCTCAACGTGACCAACGGCTGCGTGACCCATATCGATTTCGGTGCCCTGCGGTCGGGCGTCCATCGCCCGGCCACCGGTTTCGGCGGTCCCAAGCCGCCCTTCCCCGGCTTCCTGATCGGCGGCGCGGGCGCGCATCCGGGCGGGGGCGTATCCGGCATTGCCGGACGGATCGCCGCCAACCGGGCGCTGCGCGAACTCAAGAAGATCAAATAAGCGATGTCGAACATACCCAATCCGGTCGGCATCCCCGCGCATCTGGACAATGTGACGGCGCAGTGGCTGACGCAGATCATGCAACCGCGCTATCCCGGCATCGTGGTCGAGGGGATGGAGCAGGTGTTCCTCCGCAACAGCCACACCACCAAATATCAGGTAAAGCTGACCCTCAACGATGTCGGTAAGGCGGCGGGCATCCCCGACAATGTCTGCCTCAAGGCCAATTGGGCGCAGTTCGACAGCCAGGGCATCTGTCGCCTCGAAGCGCGCTTCTACGAGGATTTCCGCCGCCACGTCGCCTTCCCGGCGCCGCGCTCCTATTTCGAGGCGTGGGATCCGCGCCCCGACAGCGGTCAGGGACTGGTCGTGATGGAGGATCTCTCCGTCGAGGGCGGCCATTTCGGCATCAGCACCGACCATATGGGCGTGGAGGAAGCGGCCCGTGCGGTCGCCAGCCTTGCCCGCATCCATGGCGCCTTCTGGGACAGCCCGGTCCTTCACGCGGCCGACTGGCTTCCCGTCTCCATGGCGACGCCGGTGGACACGCAGCAGTTGACCATGATGTACGGCTTTGCCGAGCAGAACCATGCCAAGCCGGACTATCAGGCCTTCCTGCCGGGCTGGATCAAGGACGATCTCTCGCGCCTGCATGGCGTCTATAACGCCCTGATCGATTTCGCGCAGACCAAGGAACAGGGGCCGTGGTGCCTTGTCCATGGCGACAGCCACCAGGGCAACAGCTATGTCCGCCCCGATGGCGAGCGGGTGTGGCTCGACTGGCAACTGGTCCGCAAGGGTCGGCCGATCCGCGATTTCACCTATTTCGTGCTGGGCGCGCTCACGATCGAGGAGCGGCGCGCGCATGACCGCGAATTGCTGCGCCATTATCGGAACTGCCTGATCGAAACGGGGGCGCTCGGCGTCCCGGACGACGACACGCTATGGGAACATTATCGCCGCTGGCCGCCCTATGCGATGCAGGCGTGGATCGCGAACATGGACGAATGGGGCCAGAAGGGCATGCACATCGTCGAGCGCATTTTCGTCGCGGGCGAGGATCTGGGCACGGTCGCCGCGCTCGGCGTGCAATTTTGATGACGAGATGATCGGATGACCGACGCCATCACGGCCTTTCGCGCCGATATTCCGCAGGAAGCACTGGACGACCTGCGCCTCCGGTTGCGCCGCACGCGCTGGCCCGAGCCGCAGACGGTCGGTGACTGGAGCCAGGGCGTCCCGCTCGCGGTGATGCGCGATCTGTGCGCCTATTGGGCGGACGGCTATGACTGGCGGCGGTGTGAGGCGACGCTTAATGCCCTGCCCCAGTTCACCACCGCGATCGATGGCCTGTCCATCCATTTCATCCATGTACGCAGCCCCCGCCCGGATGCGCTGCCGCTGATCCTGACCCATGGCTGGCCGGGATCGGTGCTGGAATTTATGAAGGTGATCGGCCCCCTGACCGATCCGGCCGCCCATGGCGCGCCCGACGCGCCGGCCTTTCATGTCGTCGTCCCGTCGCTGCCGGGCTATGGCTTTTCGGGCAAGCCGACGGCCACGGGCTGGGGCGTCGAGACGATCGCGCGAAGCTGGATCCAGCTCATGCGGCGCCTGAGTTATGACCGCTTCGCCGCGCAGGGCGGCGATTGGGGCGCGGCGGTCACGACCGCCATCGCCATGGCGGCGCCGCCCGAATGTATCGGCGTCCATCTCAACATGCCGCTCGTCTTTCCGGAGGAGAGCGATTTTGCCGACCTTACCCCCGCCGAGGCCAAAACGGTCGAGCGGATGCAATATTATCAGGAGCATGATTCCGGCTACGCCAAGCTGCAAGGCACCCGGCCGCAGACGATCGGCTATGGGCTGGCGGACTCGCCCGCGGCGCAAGCCGCCTGGATCTACGAGAAGTTCCAGGCATGGACCGACAATCGGGGCCTACCGGAAGAGGCCCTGACGCGCGACGAAATGCTGGATGTGATCAGCCTCTACTGGCTCACCAACAGCGGCGCGTCGTCCGGGCGGCTCTATTGGGAAAGCGCCAATGCGTTTCAGCCTTGCCGGCTGGACCTGCCGGTGGGCGTCAGCATCTTCGCGCAGGAGATTTTCCGGCCGTCGCGGCGCTGGGCCGAGCGCAGCTACCCGCGCCTTATTCACTGGAACGAGCTGGATGCCGGCGGCCATTTCGCGGCCTTCGAGCAGCCGGCGCTGTTCGTCGCAGAATTGCGGGCCTGTTTCGCCGCGATGCAAGCGTAGCGTCCGCCGCGATCGACCTACCGCCCGGCAGGCTCGATTTCCCTTCCAGCGACCAAAATCCCCTCCGCATCGGGATCGTGCCGGATGACTGCACCGATGCAGGACGGCGGCGCGAGCCCACAAGAGAGAGGATAGTGCATGAGCGAGCCTGCCGTCGCCACCCCTGCCGTCATCGACCGGCACCTTGTCCCC
>NZ_NOIW01000095.1:0-20790 GCF_002708645.1 Sphingobium sp. IP1 | reverse complement strand
GGGGCGGTTTTGCGGGGGCGACAGGGCGGCGGCAGCCGGGCCTCTATCGCGGGCAGGGGCGACAGATCGGGCGGGAGATTGGCTGGTCGCTGGCGTCCGCGGCGATCTATGGCATCCCCGCCGGTATCGTCGCCTGGGGCTGGCAGGCGCGGGGGTGGACGCGCATCTATGAGGATATCGGCAGCTACCCGCTCTGGTATCTGCCGATGTCGGTGCTGCTCTATCTCGCCGCGCATGACACATGGTTCTACTGGACGCACCGGTGGATGCACGCACCCCGGCTGTTCCGCATCGCCCATGCGGTGCATCATGCCAGCCGGCCACCAACCGCCTGGGCAGCGATGAGCTTTCACCCGTGGGAGGCGCTGACCGGGGCGGTGGTGATCCCGGCTTTGGTCTTCCTGATCCCGATCCATGTCGGCGCGCTGGGCGTGGTGCTGTCGATCATGACGATCATGGGCGTGTCCAACCATATGGGGTGGGAGATGTTTCCGCGCTGGATGGTGCGCGGGCCGATCGGCCGCTGGCTGATTACCGCCAGCCATCATCAGCGGCATCATGAACAATATCGGTGCAATTATGGCCTTTATTTTCGCGTCTGGGACCGGCTGTGCGGCACCGACCGGGGGCTGGGTGATTTCAGGGAGAAGCAGGTGTGATCGGTCGGGTGCTATTTGCGGTGGTGGCGATGGCAGGGCTGGCGGGGGCGGCGCCGGTGGACCTGGCCCAGCCGATCAGCATGACGGCCGAGGGGCTGCGATCGGCCAAGGGGCGCATCCTGATCTGCGTGGCGCGATCGGCCGATTATTTCCCCGATTGCAGCAAGGATCCCGACAAGCGCCACCTGATCGTGGCGACGACGGGCAATGCCATCCCGCTCGGCAATCTGGCGCCGGGCGACTATGCGATCGCGATCATCCATGACGAAAATGGCAATGGCAAGCTGGATACCTTTGCCGGCATTCCGCGCGAAGGGGTGGGCTTTTCGCGCAATCCGGTGCTGCGCTTTGGCGCGCCCAGCTTCCGGTCGGCCGAGTTCGTAGTGAGCGGCGCGCCGGTGCGGCAGGCGATCCGGCTCAAATATTTCCTGTAACGATGCGGGCGGCCGCGACCTTGTCGGCCAACTCTGGCAGGGGTGGGGGTGACGCCCCACATAAGGCGCTGTATGACGGCGGCGACTAACCGCATTGCAGGAGAATGAAGCGTGGCGACCCTGGGACTGAGCGAGGCCGACAAGGCGGCCGTGGAGGCGTTTCGCCAGGATGTGGTGGAGCCTTCGCGCACGAGCCTGGTGATCGTCGACTTCTGGGCCGAATGGTGCGGCCCGTGCAAGCAGCTGGCGCCGGTGATCGAGAAGGTGTGCGCCGACTATGCCAGCAAGGGCGTCAAGCTGGTGAAGGTGAATGTCGATGAAAATGGCTTCATCGCCAGCCAGTTCCGCGTCCAGTCGATCCCGACCGTCTATGCCGTGTTCCAGGGCCAGCCGGTCGCGGACCTGAGCCAGGCGCGGACCGAGGGGCAGTTGAAGCAGTATCTCGACCAGCTGCTGAGCCAGTTGCCGATCGAATCGGACGAGAAGGCGCAGGCGCAGGAGATCGCGCCGCTGATCGCGATGGGTGAGGAGATGCTGGCCGGCGGCGAGGCGGAGCGCGCCTTGTCGGTGTTCCAGCAGATTGCCGACATCGCGCCGGACAATGCCGAAGTGCTGAGCGGCCTGCTGCGCGCGCTGGTGGCGCTGGGGCAGCTGGACGAGGCCGATGCGCTGTTCGCCGAACTGCCCGCCGAGATGCAGAAGGACCAGGCAATCGAGCGCGCCAAGGCGGCGCTGGCGCTGGCCCGCAATGCCAGGCCCGTGGCCGACCTGTCGGGGGTCGAGGCGCGGCTGGCGGCCGATGCCGACGATCATGAAGCGCGCTTCGAGCTGGCGACCGGGCTGATGGGCAATGGCGACCGCGATGGCGCGGCCGAGCAGCTGCTGGAGATCGTGCGCCGCGACCGGGCCTGGAATGATGGCGCCGCGCGCACCCAGCTGCTGACCCTGTTCGAGGCGGTCGGGCTGGAAGATCCGTGGGTGGCGGCGCAGCGCCGCAAGCTGTCGCAGATCCTGTTTTCGTAAAGGATCGGTGAGCCGGTGAACCGCGCGCGTATCTCGATCTTTCCCTTGTCCGGCGCGCTGCTGCTGCCGGGCATGGAGCTGCCGCTGCATATCTTCGAGCCGCGCTATCGCGCGCTGGTACAGGATGCGTCCGCGCGCGACCGGCGCATCGGCATGATCCAGCCGCGCAGCGAGGGGCAGAAGCCGCCGCTGTTCGACGTCGGCTGCCTGGGGCGGATCAGCCATATCGAGGCGCTGGACGATGGCCGGTTCAACATCATCCTGACTGGCCTTGCTCGGTTCCGGCTGGTGCGCGAGCTGGAGGTGTCGACGCTGTTCCGCCAGATCGAGGCGGAGGTCGAGCAGGCGCCGGAGGATGAGGTGCTGCATCTGGTCGAGCGGGCGGCGCTGGAGCAGGAATCGCGCCGCTTTGCCGATGCGCTGGGCTATGCGGTCGACTGGACGGCGGTGTCGCGGCTGGACGACACGGCGCTGGTCAACGGCATCGCCCAGATCGCGCCGTTCGACCCGGCGGCCAAGCAGACCCTGCTGGAGGCCGATACGCTGAGCGAGCGGGCCGACCGGATCATCCAGCTGATGCAGATCGTCGGTCGCGCCGAGCGCGACGGCGGCGCGACGATGCAATGAGCGAGATCATGAGCGAAGAGATGGCCCCGATCGATCCCTGGCTGTTGGCCAAGCTGGTCTGCCCGGCGACACGCACGCCGCTGCGCTGGGACGGCGCGCGCGAGGCGCTGGTGTCGGACGCGGCGGGCCTCGCCTATCCGGTGCGCGACGGCGTGCCGGTGCTGGTCGTGCGGGAAGCGATCGCCCTGTCCTGACCGGGCGCGGTCGGTGTCGGCCTAGCCCTGCCCGCCGAGCAACTGATATTTGAGGCCCATGGCCTGGGCGAGGTTGCGCAGCCGGCGTTCGACAGCTTCGCCGTAGAGATCGGCGTCCTCGTCGCGCAGGTGGAGGTCGATGCGGTCGCCATGCCGTTCCAGATGGGAAATGGCGAGCGGGCCTTCGACGCCGCCCGACAGGCGCTGGGCCAGGCGGATGGCGAGGCCCCAGAGCGCGGCGCGGCGCAGCGCGTCCGGGCTGGCCATGCGGTCGAGGTTGGGCAGCGTGCCGACATCGCCGCCGAAATGGGTGTGCAGCGCCTGGCCCAGCATCGCCCGCTCGGCGGCGGTGATGCCGACCCAGTTGCTGTGCAGGGCGATTTCGACGCCGCGTTCGGCGCGGAAATCGGGATTGGCGCGCCAGCTGACATCGGCCAACAGGCAGGCGGCGCGGCGGATGCGGCGAGCCCCCTTGTCATCGTCGGGGAAGAGCGGCGCGATCCAGCGGTCGATACGGTCGCCATGGCCGCGGAAGCGGGCCTGCGCCTCGCCCTCCGCCTCGGCCGCGACCAGCAGCGGGTCATGAGCGCGGATATCGTCGGGCAGATTTTCGTAGAGCAGCCCTTCGCGCAGGCCATAGGCCGACACGATCATCCGGCTGGACTTGAGCTGGCGCACGACGACCGACAGCAGCGCGGCGGCATCCGGCAGGGTCGGCACACGCGATCCGGTCATCGCCGGGATCTGCTTCAGCCGGCCCTTGTCGACATGGGAGATGATGCGGGTGAGCTGTTCGGCGCGGGCCGCGCTCATCTCATATTGATGCACCACCGGCAGCGGGAAATGGGTAAGCTGCATGTCGAAGCGGGCGAGCGAGCGCCAGGAGCCGCCGACAAGGTAGAATGGCAGGTCCGGCTCCGCCTGCCAGCCGGCCTTTTCCAGCATCTTGGCGACGCAGCGATCGAGCGCGCGCGGCCCCTTGGCCCGGATCTGCGGCAGGCGCAGCACGCCCAGCGGCAGCGAGATGGTCTGTTCGACCGCGCCCTTGCGCACGCGCGCCAGTTCTAGGCTGCCGCCGCCCAGGTCGCCGACAATGCCGTCGGCATCGGGAATGCCCGACAGCACGCCCATGGCCGCGCCGATCGCCTCCTGCGCGCCCGACAGCAGTTCGACGGTCAGGCCCATCGCCTTTGCACGGGTGATGAATTCGGCGCCATTGGTGGCGTCGCGGACGGCGGCCGTCGCCACGCAGCGTATGTCGGTGACGCGCATGTCGCGGCACAGATGGGCGAAGCGGCCGATGGCGCGCAGGCCGCGCTCCATCGCCTCCGGTTCGATCGCACCGGTCTTGGCCAGCGAGGCGCCCAGGCCCGCCATCACCTTTTCATTGAACAGGATGAAGGGGATGCGGCGCGGCCCGTCATAGACGACCAGGCGGACGCTGTTGGAGCCGATGTCGATGATCGCCGAGCGCGCGGTGGCGGGTTCGGGCGAGGTCGCCATGGTCTCCGCCATGGCGCGCACGCGGCTGAGCATCGAGTTCATGGCGCGATCAGGCCCGGCCACGCAGGCGCAGGGTCGGCACTGCACCATGCTCCTGCGCTGCGCCACGCCCGGACAGCGACGGGTTGGTCATGAAATAACGGTGCAGGTTGAACGGCCGGTCGCCCGGCTCCAGCCGGGTATAATGGCCGTCGCGGTCCAGCACCCAGCTCTGTTCGGTGTCGATCAGATTGGCGACCATCACCTGATCCAGAATCTGGTCATGGACGGTGGGATTTTCGACCGGCGCGAGGAATTCGACGCGGCGGTCGAAGTTGCGCGGCATCCAGTCGGCCGAGCTGATATAGACCTTCGCGCCATTATTGGGCAGTGCCTTGCCATTGCCGAAGACGGTGATGCGGCTATGTTCCAGGAAGCGGCCGACGACCGACTTGACCCGGATATTTTCCGACATGCCCGGCACGCCGGGGCGCAGGCAACAGATGCCGCGCACGATCAGGTCGATCTGCACCCCGGCATTGCTGGCGGCATAGAGCTTCTCGATGATCGCCGGGTCGACCAGGCTGTTCATCTTGGCCCAGATGGTGCCGGGGCGGCCGGCGCGGACATGGTCGATCTCCGCATCGATGCAGGCGCACAAAGTGTCGCGCAGGTCGCGGGGCGACATGACCAGCTTTTCCAGCCGCTGCGGTTCGACATAGCCGGTGATGTAGTTGAACAAAGCGGCGGCATCGCGGCTATAGGCCGGATCGGCGGTGAAGAAGCTGAGATCGGTATAGATGCGCGCGGTGATCGGGTGGTAGTTGCCGGTGCCGAAATGGCAATAGCTGCGGAACTGATCGCCCTCGCGCCGCACCACCATCGACACCTTGGCATGCGTCTTCCAGTCGATGAAGCCATAGACGACCTGGACGCCCGCGCGTTCCAGCGCGTCGGCCCACATCAGATTCTGTTCCTCGTCGAAGCGCGCCTTCAACTCGACCACCGCGGTCACCGACTTGCCGGCCTCGGCCGCGTCGATCAGGGCGCGGATGATCGCCGACTGCTTGCCCGCGCGGTAGAGGGTCTGCTTGATCGCGACCACGTCCGGGTCGGACGCGGCCTGCTTCAGGAAGGAGATGACGACGTCGAACGCCTCATAGGGGTGATGGACGACGATGTCCTTGGCGCGGATCGCGGCGAAACAGTCGCCGCCATATTCGCGGATGCGCTCGGGGAAGCGGGGGGCATAGGGTTCGAACTTGAGGTCCGGGCGGTCGGCGTCGACGATGCCGGACAGGTCACCGATGCCGATGAAGCCCTCCACCTCGACCACGATCGCTTCATGGCCCTGGAGCATGTCCTGAAGCATTTCCTCGACCGGTTCGGGGATGCGTTCCTCTATCTCCATGCGGATCACGCGGCCGCGGCGGCGGCGCTTGATGGCGCTGCGGAAATAGCGGACCAGATCCTCCGCCTCTTCCTCGATCTCGATGTCGCTGTCGCGGATGATGCGGAACACGCCGCTGTTGCGGACGCGATAGCCGGGGAAGAGATCGGCCGAGAAGCGGCGGATCACCGCCTCCAGCGCCATGTAGCGCATCGGTTCGCCCGGAATGCGCACGAAGCGGGCGAGCGAGGAGGGGATCATCACCAGTTCGCGGATCGGCTGCTTGTCCGATAGCCGTTCGAGGTCGAAGACGATCGACAGCCCCTGATTGGGGATGAAGGGGAAGGGATGCGCCGGGTCCAGCGCCTGGGGCGTCAGGATCGGGAAGATCTGGGTCAGGAAATGTTCGCGCAGCCATTGCGCGCAGCCGGCATCCATTTCCGCGGACGGACCGATCACCTCTATGCCGACCTGCACCAGCTCGCCATGCAGCGCGCCCCAGACCTTCTGCTGGGCGCGCATCAGGCTGGCCGTGGTCTCGGTGATCGCGCCGAGCTGCTGCGCCGGGGTCAGGCCGTCGGCCGACCGCAGATCGACATCCTGCAACTGCTGCCCTTTGAGGCCGGCAACGCGAACGGAGAAGAATTCGTCGAGATTGGCACCCGAAATCGACAGGAAGCGGAGCCGTTCGAGCAGCGGGTGGGCCCGGTTCATCGCCTCTTCCAGCACCCGCTGGTTGAAGGCCAGCCAGGAAAGCTCGCGGTTGAAATAGCGCTCGCCCGCGGGCGAAAGGCTGGCGATGGGATCGGCTTCGGCCACGGATTACTCGCGCTGGTCGTTGGTGGGATCGGGCGGGACTATAGGCAAGATTCCTGCAGATTGCAGGGCCTCTTTCGCCAGTGCGACCGAAATCTTACGTCCAGATGACAGCGATGCCTCATCCAGCAGCGCCGTCACCGCCGCAATCGCGCCATAGCTGCGCTCTATCCGCCGAAGCAGCCAGGGCGCAAGGTCCGGCGCGAAGCTGGCGCCCGACGCGCCCAGCCGCCGTTCGATCAGCGCCAGCGCCAGCGCCTCGTCCGGTTCCTCGATCGCGACATGGGGCGATCCGGCCAGCCGCGATCGCAGGTCGGGCAGCGCCACCGTCCAGCGCAGTGGCGAGGTGCGGCCGATCATCAGCAGCGGGCGATGCTCGGTCTGCGCCTCGTTCCAGGCATGGAACAGCATATGCTCGTCCTGCCCCTCGGCATCGTCGATCACGCTGCCGCCGCTCATCGCGACGAACTGGCGGCCCAGCGCCGAACGGCCCGACAAGGGCGGGCCGGTCAGCACGGTCACGGACACAGGCCAGTCGCGCCAGCGTTCCAGATGGGCAACGGCCAGTTGATTGGCCTCGCTCACCAGAAACTCCTCGCCCTGGCCCTGCCATTCGAAGGGCAGGCTGATCTGGCTCATGGCTGTCCTGCGGGCGCCTGCCGGCGCGAGATGCGCATGGTGTTGCCCGATACCGCCACGCTGTAGCCGCGGGCCTGCAATCCGGTGCGCAGCGCATCGGCCGTGCCCTCGAAGCTGACCTGCATCACCGACGTGCCGCCCAGCGCCAGGCTGCTGGTCGCGGCCGAGCGGACGCCCGGAATGCTACGCAAGGCCGATTCGCCAGCGGTGACCGATCCGACGTCGGGCGTGTCGAACTGGATCGCGAAGCTGGTAACGCTGGCGCCAGCAGTGGGCAGCGGCATGTCGACCGCCTCGATCGGCGCCTCGGTCGCATTCTCGATCGCCAGCGCGCTGGGGTCGACCGGTTCCTCGATGATCAGCGACGGATCGGGCCGCAGGCGGCCGTCATTGAGCGCGCGGATATAAAGCTCGTCGACCCGGCGTGCGCCCTCATCCAGCATCTGCGGGATGCCGCTGTCGTTCGACGCGCGCAGCGCGAAGCTGCCGATCAGGCTGTTGTCCGGGCCATAGCGGGCGGTGAAATTGGCCGTCACCGGGCCGCCGGGCCATTGCCGGTCGAGCCGCACCATCGGGATCACCACATCGGCGGCGCCATATTGGTCGAGCAGCACGCGCCACCACAGGCGGCCGCGCCGCCCGGTCTGGCCGGCGTTGAGCAATACCGGGTCGGCGACCGAGCCCGCGACGCGGACATAGTCGATCGCACTGTCGCCGGTGCGATAACGGGCCCAGGCCTTCTGCCATTCATTGACCCGTTCATAGGATACGGCGGAGCCGCCATCCCACATGACCGGGATCACCAGCAGCGGCGGCGAGCGCATCACATTGCCGGAAACGCCCAGCAACTGGCCGGTGCGCGCGCGGTCGAACAGGATGCCGAGCGTCGCGACATAGCGACCGGGGCCGGCCTGTTCATACTCGACCTCGATGCCCGAGATCATGGCTTCGAGCTGCGAATCGGACAGGCTGGGCACGCCGGTGCCGCCATGGGTGCGGGTCCACAGCATCTTCCACGCCTGCCGCTGGGCCAGCCGCCAGCCGGCATAGCGGGCCGCATCGGCGCTGCCGGCCTGGACGTCGACCTTCACGCCACGCACCTCATAATCGCCGCCGCTGGCTATCGGCGGGACGCCGCGTTCGCCCTCCATCTGGGCGAACAGCGCAGCGCCGACCAGGCCGATTCCCACCGCGCCGACGATCTGCGCCGGGCGGGAAAGGGCGTGGAGAGCAAGCGCTGGCGGGAACGACAGGCGCCGCAAGGTCTTGGGAAGAGTCTTGGCAAGGATCACGGGCGTCCTTTTGGCGAGATTTGCCCCGCATGCCAAGCGCGAACCTGCACGACCTTTCCCGTTCGGGCTGAGCGAAGCGATGCCCTTCGACTTCGCTCAGGGCGAACGGGATATGGAAGCAATGGCCGCGCAAAACTCGACATCGGACCGTTTCGAACGTAGAGCGCAGCCTCATGAGCGACAACGAATCCTACAGCTACGCCAAGGCTGGCGTCGACATCGCCGCGGGCAACGCCCTTGTCCGTGCCATCGCCCCCCTGGCCAAGGCCACCCGTCGCCCCGGCGCGGATGCCGAACTGGGCGGTTTCGGCGGCTTTTTCGACCTGAAGGCGGCGGGCTATGACGACCCGTTGCTGGTCGCGGCCAATGATGGCGTGGGCACCAAGCTGAAGCTGGCGATCGACCATGATCGCCATGACGGCGTGGGCATCGACCTCGTTGCCATGTGCGCCAACGACCTGATCGTGCAGGGCGCCGAGCCGCTCTTCTTCCTCGACTATTATGCCACCGGCAAGCTGGAGTCGGGCGTCGCCGAACGCGTCATCGCCGGCATTGCCGAGGGCTGCCGCCAGGCCGGCTGCGCGCTGATCGGTGGCGAGACCGCCGAAATGCCCGGCATGTACAGCGACGGCGACTATGACCTGGCCGGCTTCTGCGTCGGCGCGGTGGAACGCTCCAAGGCGCTGACCGGCAACAAGGTGAAGGCCGGCGACGTCCTCATTGGCCTCGCCTCCTCGGGCGTCCACTCCAACGGTTTCTCGCTGGTTCGTCGTCTCGCCGCCGACAAGGGCTGGAAGCTCGATCGCCCGGCGCTGTTCGACAATGAAGTGCTGCTGATCGACGCGCTGATGGCGCCGACCAAAATCTATGTGAAGAGCCTGCTGCCGCTGGTTCGCGCCGGCATGATCAATGCGCTTGCCCACATCACCGGCGGCGGCCTGCTGGAAAATATCCCGCGCGTGCTGCCCGAAGGCACCCATGCCACGGTCGATGCCGACGCCTGGGAACAGCCGCGCCTGATGGCCTTCCTCCAGGCCCAGGGCAATATCGAGCCGGAAGAAATGGCGCGCACCTTCAACTGCGGCATCGGCATGATCCTGGCGGTGGACGAGGCGCATGTTGTGGGCGTCACCCAGGCGCTGGAGGATGCGGGCGAAACCGTGTTCCGCGTCGGCACCGTCAGCGAAGGCGACAAGGGCTGCACCGTCAAGGGCAGCGCCGAAACCTGGAGCGCAAAGGCCGACTGGTCGGCCACGCATCTGGGCTGACAAGCACCACCAATCCCCCTCCCGCCTGCGGGAGGGGTTAGGGGAGGGTTTTCCAAGGGATCGCCTTTAAGACAGGCCCTCCCCCGGCCCCTCCCGCCAGCGGGAGGGGAGACCCCATGACCAAAGCAAAGATCGGCGTCCTGATTTCCGGCCGTGGCTCGAACATGGCGGCCCTGCTCTATGCGGCGAAGGCGCAGGACTGTCCGTTCGAGATCGTGCTGGTCGCCGCCAATGATCCGGAAGCCCCCGGCCTGGCCCTTGCCGCGGCCGAGGGCATCGCCACCTTCGGCCAGAGCCACAAGGGGCTAAAGCGCGCCGAGTTCGACGCGGTGATCGATGCGCAATTGCGTGCCGCGGGCGTCCAATATGTCGCGCTCGCCGGCTATATGCGGCTTCTGTCGCCCGAATTCGTGTCCGGCTGGGAAGACCGGATGCTCAACATCCATCCCAGCCTGCTGCCCAAATATAAGGGCCTCGACACCCATCAGCGCGCGATCGACGCGGGCGACAGCCATGCCGGCTGCTCCGTCCATATCGTCACCGCCGAACTGGACGATGGCCCGGTGCTGGGCCAGACCCCGGTGGCGATCCTGCCCGGCGACACGGCCGACAGTCTGGCCGGGCGCATCCTGATCGCCGAACATCAGCTCTATTCGCGCACGCTCGCCGATTTCGTCACCCGTGAGCGCCAGCCCGACTGGCTGCTGAACAAGGTGCGCGAGGCCGCGCTGGCACTGCCGCAGGCGGACGAGATCGTGTCGCACGGCATGCCCTGCTTCGGCATCGTGAAGGGCAAGAAATTCGCCTATTTCACCCGCGACCATCATGGCGACGGCATCATTGCCGTGCTGGTGAAGACCACCGCGCCCGAGGAACAGGCAACCCTGATCGAGGCCGATCCGGACCGCTATTACCGCCCCGCCTATTTCGGCAATGACTGGGTCGGCATTCGCCTCGACCTCGGCGATACCGACTGGGACCATATTAGCGAACGGCTCCACGCCAGCTGGCGCCAGATCGCGCCGCGCAAGCTGCTGGGCCTGATGGATATCGCCGACCAGTTCTGACCATCTGGTCGATGGGCCGAGCAAATATGCAGGATGAGTTGTGATCTTCCTGCGTCGGGCCGATGCTGGACATTGTCGGGAAACATTGTGCTGTATTTACAGTATATTGCCTAGAAATTACTGTGCCGGGCCATGGATGCCCGTGCGCCGGCATGGGGGCTGGTCGATCTTCGGACGGCCGTTTCGACAGGGATTTGCATAATGAAATCGACGATGGTCCGATCGAGCATCGCGCTCCTCGCCATGGGCGCAGCTGCGCAGGTGGCAGTCAAGGCGCAGGATCTTACCAGTTCGCGCCAGTCGGTGGGGCAGCCGAGCAAGGACCGGATCGTCGTCGGCCTGGGTGCGGCGGTGACGCCGGTCTATCAGGGCGCCGACGATTATCGCGTGCTGCCGCTGCCCGCGATCGACATTGTCGAGGGGCGCTTCTTTGCCAATTTCCGCAATGGCGTGGGGCTCAATCTGGTCGATGACCGGGCGCTGACCATCGGTGCTGGCGTCACGCCGATGCCCGGCTATCGCCGGCGCGACGTGCCGACGGGTATCGATCGGCTGTCCTGGGGCGTGGGCGGGCGCATATTCGCCAATCTGACCGGCGGCGGCGTGGTGGCGACGCTGGGCGCGACGCAGGGCATTACCGGCAGCACCGGCGGCTTCATCGCTGACGCCAGCCTCTCCTATCCGGTCATCGTCAATCCCAAGCTCATCATCACCCCCTCGATCGCCACCAGCTTTGCCGACGGCAAGCATATGGACGGCTATTTCGGGGTGAATGCGCGGGAGGCGGCAGCGTCCGGACTGGCGCAATATCGCGGCAAGGCAGGGTTCAAGGATGTCTCGGCGCTGCTCAACATCGTCTATCGGCTCGACAGCCGCTGGAGCGTGACCGGATCGGTCGGGGCGACCAGTCTGCTCGGCCGGGTCAAGGACAGCCCGCTGGTCGAGCATGCGACGCGGCCGAACGGCTTTCTGGCGCTCGCCTACCGGTTCTGAACCAGGCGATCGGCGGCGGGTTTAGCTGCCGACCGTCAGTTCCTCATAGCAGGCCTGCGCCTCGGGCGCGGGGCCGCGCCGGCTGGGCAACTGGATCACACGGACGACGCGGACGCCGGCGGCGTGGGGAAAGGTGATGAGATCGCCGGCGCGCACCGGCGCATGGGACCGGTCGATGCGCCGGCCATTGAGGCGGATATGGCCGTCCTCGGCCAGCTTCTGCGCGGTCGATCGGCTTTTCGACAGGCGCGCGAACCACAGATATTTGTCGATGCGCAGGGACGGGCCGAGGCCCGTCCCTGGCCCCTTCCCTGGCATTGTCATGGCCCCCTTGGGGTCAGCCATTGCGCCCCAGCAGTTCGGCCAGGCCGGCGAAGGCATGGTTGCTGGTGGCGGCCTTGTGGCTGGCGGGGGTAGCGCGCGGCGCGCGATTATCGTCGCGGTCGCCACCCTTGCGCGGGCCGCGATCGCCGCCCTTGCCGCCACGGTTGTCGCCACGACCTTCGCCGCGATTGTCGCCCTTGCCGGCAAATTTGCCTTCGGGGCGCTGCTGCTGGTCGCGGCGGGGGCCGCGCGGGCCACGATCGCCCTGCGGGCGGCCCTTCTGCCGGCCCTTGAACACCCAGTTGGCGCCGGTGGCGGCGACGGGCGCATCGGCCGGGGTTTCGGTCGCCACTTCGACAGGTGCCTCTGCGTCCGCTTCGATGGGGGCCTCGGCAACGGTTTCCGCCGTTGCTTCAGGCGCAGCGTCGGTTGCTTCGACCACGTCCGTGCCTTCCACGGCGGGCGCGGCTCCGGCCGGTGCCTCGGCGACGGGCGCCGGGGTCGGCACCGGATCGATCGGGCGGAAGCCGGCGGCGCGCATCAGCTGCAGGAACGCCTCTTCGCTGAGGCCCAGCGACACGATCTGCGGGCTGAGCGCGCTGAACGGCTCATTCTTCGCGATCGTCTCATGCGCGGTGCGGGCCATCCGCTCGGCCATGTCGATGCGCAGCATCTGCGGACCGAAGCTGCGGAAGCCGGCGATGCGGGCGCCCATTTCCTGGGGCTTGTCGCCGGTCGGGATCAGGGTCAGGCCCGGCTGGGGCAGCGGCAGGCAGGGCTTGCCGATGCGGGCCGCCTGCAACGCCGCGCGCCAGCGCGCCGCGCCCGGCTTCAACAGGCCGGGATGATAGAGATCGAGCACGCCGATATCGATGCCGGCGCGGCGCAGCAGATGGCGCTGGTCCTTGTCGAGATGGCCGAGCGCCGAATCGAGGTCGAGTCGCGGCGCCACGCCGCCGGCATCGGCCAGCTGGGCGAAGACCGCGCGGACGACGGCGGGCACGGCCGGATCGGCAGCGCTTTCGCTCATCTTGACCAGCGGTAGCAGATGCTTCTGCTTCTGCGCCTCGAACCAGGTCGCCAGACGGGTCGTCACCTGCTTCTGCACATCCGGGCCCAGCGCGGCGAGCGCGCGATCGAGCCGGATTTCGGGCGCGAGCAGGCCTGCGCCCGCCATCAGCGTTGCGACCGGGGTTCCCTGCCAGGCGATGCCCGGCGTTTGTCCCGCATCGTCCATGAGCGCGAAATCCGTATCCGCAGCGCTCATCAATTCGTCAGCCTTCACTCGTAATACCTTTCCAAGGCGCCTTTCCGCCGCCGCCAGCAACAGCTTTCTGTCCTGGAGTCGCGTAGCGGGATCGACTGAGAAACGAAATCCGTCAAGTCGCCCGATCGTCTCGCCATCGACGCAGACCGTCCCATCCGGGTCGACCGTGACCGGCAGATTGCTCGCATTCTGTCCGATATCCCTTAGCAGAATAGAGGTGCGTCGGTCCACGAAACGCTGCGTCAGGGCCGCATGCAGCGCATCGGACAGCTTTTCTTCCAGCATGCGCGTGCGTTCCGCCATCTCCACCGGATTGGCCAGCCAGTCGGGACGATGGGCAATGTAGGACCAGGTGCGCGCGGCGGCGATCCGGCCCGACAAGGTGTCGATATCGCCCTGGACCGAATCGAGGCGGGCGATCTGCTGGGCGAACCAGTCGCGCGGGATATGGCCGCCAAAGCCCGAACCATTGCCGGCGATGAAACGCCAGATGCGCGCCACGGTGCGGGCATGATGTTCCGCGCCCAGCTTCTGGAAATCGGGCAGGCCACAGGCGGCCCAGAGCCGTTCGACATCGCGCTTGGAGCGGACGCGGGTCTGGACCTCCGGGTCTTCGGCCATGCGGCGCAGCACGGCGAGGTCGACCGCTTGCGGCGCGGCGCGCAGTTCCGGGCGATCGGGCCGCGCCTCCAGATCGATGATCAGATGATCGATGCTGTCAGTGCGCGGCGCGCCGTCGCGCCAGAAAAGCTGGTCGACGGAAGGGAAACGATGCGCCTCGATCGCCTCTATCTCTTCCGGCGTGAAGGCGGCGTCGCCATCCTCCGACCCCAGACTGCCGAAGGTGCCATCCTTGTGATGGCGCCCCGCGCGGCCGGCGATCTGCGCCATTTCGGCGACCGTCAGCCGGCGCGAGCGGCGACCATCGAACTTGCGCAGCGAGGCGAAGGCGACATGGGCGACGTCGAGATTGAGGCCCATGCCGATCGCGTCGGTGGCGACCAGATAATCGACGTCGCCATTCAGGAACATCTGCACCTGGGCGTTGCGGGTGCGGGGCGACAGCGCGCCCATGACGACGGCTGCGCCACCCCGGAAGCGGCGCAGCATTTCCGCCACGGCATAGACTTCCTCGGCCGAGAAGGCGACGATGGCGGAACGGCGGGGCAGGCGCGACAGCTTCTTGGCGCCGGCATAGCTAAGGGTGGAGAAGCGCGGCCGGCCGATGATCTCGACCTCCGGGACAAGGCTCTTGACTGTCTTCGCAATGCTGGCGGAACCCAGGATCATCGTTTCCTCCCGGCCGCGCGCGCGAAGGATGCGATCGGTGAAGATATGGCCACGCTCGGGATCGGCGCCCAGCTGTGCCTCGTCCAGCGCGACAAAGGCGAAATCGCTGAGGCCGCCGGTCATCGCAGCGGCTTCCCTGCCGGCCTTTTTTGCGTCGGCTCCGGCCTGCCGGCCTACGCCACTGATGGGCATGGATTCGGCGGTGCAGAGGAAATAGCGCGCGCCCGGCGGCACGATCTTTTCCTCGCCGGTGATGAGGGCGACCTGCTGCGCGCCCTTGATCGCGACGACGCGGTCATAGACTTCGCGCGCCAGCAGGCGCAGCGGAAAGCCCATCATGCCGCTCGAATGGCCGCACATGCGCTCGACGGCGAGATGGGTCTTGCCGGTATTGGTGGGGCCCAGCACAGCGGTGACGGGCGAACGGGCGAACTGGGCCATGATGGGGCCTATGTCGTGCAGGATGGCGGGCAGGGCAAGGACTTTGCGCGATCGGCCCGATGTTCCGTTGGTTAACGGAACTCTGCCCGGCCATGGGCACGTTTCGTCGCAGCGGCGCGGGTCATGGCGGCGTCTTAAATTGACTTTAACCCTGCGCGTTCACAAGGGTGCGGTCCGACGCATGGCGCGGGGACCATTGCGTTGGCGATGCGATAAAAAGCACCCCGGGGGTTGCGGCTTTTGTTCCAGGATAATCAGTCGGGTTTTCAGCAGGGTGGCGCGTCCATGTCGCTATGGCTGGCGGACAGTCTGCAGCGACCGGCGGCGCCGCGCGACTGGCGCACGCGCCTGCGCGACTGGGCGGAGGACGTCAATCTGGTCCCGGACCTGGGGCAGAATGTCGGCAGCCTTACCTGGTTCCGCGGCCTTGCCACCTGTTTTGGTCTGTGCGCCACCGCCCTCTATCTCTCGCCCGGTTTCCAGCCGGTGCCCGGCGCGCCCGAGCCCCTGCTGGCGCCCGCGCAATATGACGAGGTGCGCAGCCAGATGATCACGCCGCTGGCGCTGGGCGCGGACAGTGGCCGGCGGATGGGCGCGACCGATGCGGTGCAGCCGCTCAAGGAAACGCCCGAACGGCCGCAGATCGAACTCAATGCCCAGATCGGCAGCAGCGACACGCTGGCCCGCGCCTTGTCGCGTGCCGGCGTCAGCAGCGGCGATGTTGCGACCGTGACCAGCATGGTCGGCGGGGATATCGGCGCGGGGGTGAAGCCGGGCACCCGGCTCGATATCATCCTGGGCCGTCGTGCCAGCCGCACATCGCCCCGGCCGCTCGACAAGCTCAATTTCCGCGCGCGGCTCGACCTGGCGGTCGAACTCAACCGGGTCGGCGGCGTGCTGCAGGTGACGCGCGTGCCCATTCGCGTCGACAATACCCCGCTGCGCATCCAGGGCGTGGTCGGCGACAGCATCTATCGCTCGGCCCGCGCCGCTGGCGCGCCGCCCAAGGCGGTGCAGGCCTTCCTGCGGGTGATCGCCAAGCAGGTCGATCTGGGATCGATCGGCGCAGGCGACCGCTATGACATCATCACCGAATATCATCGCGCCGAAACCGGCGATGTCGAGGTGGGCGAGCTGCTCTATGCCGGTTTCCGCCGGGCGCGGGGCAAGGCGGTCGACATGCTGAAATGGACCAGCGACGGCCGCACCGAATGGTTCGAGGCATCGGGCGTGGGTGAAAAACGCGGCGTGCTGGGCGCGCCGGTGGATGGCGCCCGCATGACGTCGGGCTTCGGCATGCGCCGCCATCCGATCCTGGGCTATACCCGCATGCATGCCGGCATCGATTTCGGCGCGCGCTATGGATCGCCCATCTATGCCGTGACCGACGGCGTGGTCGCCTTTGCCGGCCGCCATGGCGGCCATGGCAATTATGTCCGCATTTCCCATGGCGGGGGGCTCGCCACCGGCTATGCCCATATGAGCCGGATCGCGGCGGTGCCGGGCCAGCGGGTGCGGCGCGGCCAGGTGATCGGCTATGTCGGCTCCAGCGGCCTGTCGACCGGTCCGCATCTTCATTATGAGCTGTATCGGGGTGGGCAGGTGGTCAATCCGCTGTCGGTGAAGTTCACCACGACGGCGCAACTGACCGGCAGCAATCTGGTCGCCTTCCGCGCGCGCCTGGCCCAGCTCAAGGGGCTGAAGGTCGGCACGCATGAGGTGGCGGCGACCGCGCCGACCGCGGGCGCACCGGCTGCTGCGGGGAAATAAGCGGCTTTGCGGCGGTGGCTCGCTCGGCTAACGAGCGGGCATGACATCCTCCGATCCCGCCACCATCACTGCGATCCTGCTGGCCGGCGCGCGGCCGATCGCCGATCCGCTCGCCACCGCTGCCGGCGTGCCGGTCAAGCCGCTGGTGCCGGTCGCGGGGGAGCCGATGATCAACCGCCCGGCACGCGCCTTGCTCGCCCATCCGGCGATCGGCCAGCTGGTGGTGCTGACGCAGAATCCCGAATATTTCGCCGATGATCCGGCCACCGCCTGGCTGGCCAGCGATCCGCGCGTGCGGTTCGAGCGCGGCGGCAAGGGCATTGCCTCGTCGCTGCTGGAGCTGATGGAGAAGGCGGACCTGCCTTTCCCGCTGCTGATGACGACGGCGGACCATGTGCTGCTCGACGCGGCGATGCTGGATCAGTTCGTGGCGGAGGCGACGGGCGCCGATATCGCCGTCGCCATGGTCGAGAAGACGACCCTGCTGGCCCATTATCCGCAGTCGCGCCGCACCTGGCTCAAATTCCGCGACGGCTGGTGGTCGGGCGCGAACATCTTCTGGTTCGGCAGCGCCAAAGCGCGCCCGGTGATCGCGCTGTGGCAGGATGTCGAGCAGGACCGGAAGAAGGGCTGGAAGATATTGTCCGCCTTCGGCCCGCTGGCGCTGGTCGGCGCGCTGCTGCGCATCCTGACCCTGCGCGGCGGCATTGCGCGGGTGGGGCGGCGTTTCGGCCTGACCGCGCGGCTGGTGGCGATGGACCAGGCGGAAGCCTGCATCGATGCCGACAAGCCCGACGACATCGTGCTGATCGAATCCATCCTCGCGCGCTAAGGGGCCGGGCGTCTCCCTATCGGGTTATTCCCGATGCCGCGCGCTGTGGCTGCATGCTAGAAACAATCGGACCCGGCAGATGGGCCCGATGAAGGGAGCACCCGCATGCGCAAGATTCTGCCCCTGGCGGCATTGTTGCCCGCCACCCTCGTCCTGATGGCACAGGCAGTGCCCGAAGCGGCGCCCCCGCCGCCGGCGCCGACCCCGGTCACTCCGGTCAGCAATGATGCCCGCGACGTATCGGTCGCCGCCTGCCTGAACGAAGCCAAGGCCCAGGGCGCGAAGAAGGGCGTGATCGACGTCACCCTGCGCGAGGTCGAGGATACCGACAAGAAAAGCGACAGCCGCGGCGCCGTGCGCGCGCTGGTCAATGTCGTGATCGACAAGGATGGCAAGCAGAAGACGGTCAAGAAGACGTTCAAGTGCAGCACCCAGAATGGGGTGGTAACCGCCTTCAAATATTATTGAATTTCCCTAGCCCGGTCTCATCAGGCTGAACCGGGCGCGGCACCAGTGCGTCGTTCCTCTCCCCCCTCGATCCAGGGATGGCGCGCTGGTGTCGCTCAGTTCGCGTCGGGCTTCGGCGGCAGCGTATCGCGCAGCGCCAGCGCATGGCGGGTGGCAAGTCCCATCATCAGGAAGCCGGCGATCGAGGCGACGATATTGGCGATCGCCGCGCCGATCGTGCCATTCATCGGCAGCAGCACCGCCTGCATCCCCAGCAGCAGCAGGGTGGAGGCAAAGGTGATGCGCAGCGACAGGCCGGCCCGGTCGGTCGCCATCAGCAGCGGGCGATAGCTGACGCCGACCAGGTCGATGCAGGCCGACACGCCCAGCAGCATCAGCAGCGGATAGGCGGGCAGGAATTCCTTGCCCGCGATCAGGCCCAGCAGCGGATGGCCGATGGTCAGGATCAGCGCGATGATGATGGCGCCGGCGATCAGCGCGAGCCGGTTGGTGCGGCGGAACAGGGAGCGCAGCGCATCCACGCCATGGCTGGACTGTGTGCGCGACAGTTCGACGAAGATGCTGCGCGAGAGCAGGCTGGAAATCTTGGTCAGAGACTGGGCGAGCTGGTTGGCGAGGCGATAGAGGCCCGCGCCCACCGGCCCGACGAACAGGCCGACGACCAGCACCGCGACCTGCTGTCCCATGGCGGACAGGCTGGTCTGCAGGTTGGTGGCGGTCAGGAAGCCGACGATGCCCGGATTTTCGTGGCGCGCATCGAGCGCCCGGCCGGCGGTCCAGTTGCCAAGCCGTCCCTTGCCTTCGCGCAGGGCGAGATACCAATAGGCCGCCGCGCACAGCAATTCGGCGGCGCCCCAGGCGATCAGGAAGCCGGTGATGCCGGGCATCAGCGCCAGGGCCAGGCCCGCGCCGATCATCCGTCCGACCGGGATCATGGTTTCGGCGACGGCGGCCGAATCGAACCGGTCGAACAGGCGCAATATGCCGGTGGGGGAGGAGCGGATGGTGATCATCATCACCATGCAGAACAGCCAGGCCTGAAGCCCCATGCCCGGCCCCAGTTGCAGCTGGTTGCCAAAGGCCAGGATGATGATCGCGGCGATCAGGCCGCCGGCCACGGCCGAGGCGAGGTCGATCAGGATGCAGAAGCGCAGCACCCGGTTGAGCGCATTGCCGTTGCCGTCCGCCAGATGCGGCTGGCCATAGCGCACGACGATCTGCCAGCTGTCGAAGGACACCAACGTCTTGATGACGTTGGCGGCGCTCAGCACCAGTGCGAAGCGGCCGAAATCGGCAACGCCCAGCGTGCGGGTGACGATGGCGAGATAGGCAAGGCTCAGCACCGCGCCCACGCCCTTGCCGCCCAGCAACCAGCCGGTATTGGCCAGGATACGGGCAAAGCCATCCTGTGCGCTGCTACCCTTTGCGCGCTTCAACTTCACCGGAACAGGAGCCTTTCGCGTGACACGCCGTTTGTTGCTGGCGGGCGTCTATCTAGGGAAGGGCGGCGCATTGCGCAAATGCGTCCTTCTCTTCCCTGCGCTGCGAAATCGCTCTAAAGCGCGGGCATGACCATCAAGAAAGCCATCATCCTCTCCGCCGGCCAGGGTTCGCGCCTGCTGCCGCTGACCCGTGACGTGCCCAAGTGCATGATCGACTTCAACGGCCGCACCCTGATCAGCTGGCAGATCGCCGCGCTGGTCGCCAATGGCGTGACCGACATCGTCGTCGTCACCGGCTTCCGCACCGAGCGGGTCGAGGATCATGCGCTGCAGCTTTATCGCGAGACCGGCGCGCGCATCCGCACGCTGTTCAATCCCTTCTTCCAGGTCGCCGACAATCTGGGCAGCTGCTGGATCGCGCGCGAGGAGATGGATCAGGACTTCATCATCCTGAACGGCGACACCATCGTGTCGGACGAGATCGTCGCGAAGCTGGTCTCGGGTGCCAAGGACGCGATCACCGTCACCGTCGATGTGAAGCCCGACGGCGACTATGACGATGACGACATGAAGGTGAACCGGGACGAGAGCGGTCGCCTGCACCATATCGGCAAGCGGCTGCTGCCGCCCGATACCAATGCCGAATCGATCGGCATGCTGGCGTTCGTGGGCGAAGGGCCGGCGATCTTCCGCAACCAGGTCGACCAGATGATGCGCACGCCCGAAGGCGTTGCCCGCTGGTATCTGCGCGCAATCGACATCATCGCCAAGGGCAACCGGGTCGGCACCGTGTCGATCGAGGGGCTGGAATGGCAGGAAGTCGACTTCCCGCAGGATGTCGATGCCGCCAACGCGCTCACCGAAAAATGGGTGGAAGAGGGCCGTTACGGGGCATGATGCCCCGGGTTGCGTAGCACTGCCAAATGGCCGGAATGGGTGGAAAGCGGACGGGCAGGTTCAGGTAGCTGGAATGGGTGGAAACAAGACATAGCCCCTCCCTTCTAGGGAGGGGTTGGGGTGGGTTGCGAGCGCAGCGAGCTTCTGCCCTATCGACCGTAGACCGCCGCTACGC
>NZ_NOIW01000094.1:0-20840 GCF_002708645.1 Sphingobium sp. IP1 | reverse complement strand
GCGCTGGTGACGCCGGAGGTCGACGCCGCGCTGGCTGCCGCGAAACTCATGGCCGGCGCCCCTGTCCGTGGATCAGCAGGATCGAGAAATAGGGCGTGACCCTGTCGACATCGGCCAGCCGGGCCACGCGCTGTTCCGGCATGGCGGCATGTTCGACCAGCCATGCTTCGTCGCTGCGCCCGGCCGCTGTCACGGCACGGCGCAGCTTGGCCAGGTGGCGGCCGATCTTCATCACCACCAGCGCGTCGGTATCGCGGATGCGGCGGACCAGTTCCTCTTCCGGCAGGGTTGCCATCGCCACGGTCAGCACATCGTCACCCCAGGTGATCGGCAGGCCGGTCGCATTCCAGGCGCCCGACATGCCCATGATGCCGGGGACCACTTCGACCGGGACCAGCCCCGACAGCCGACTGTGCAGATGCATGAAGGAGCCGTAGAAAAAGGGGTCGCCCTCGCACAATACGACCACATCCTCGCCCGCCTCCGCGATCGCCAGCAGCCGGCCGGTGCAGTCGGCATAGAAGGCGGCTAAACAATCATTGTAGCGCGGATCGGTGAGCGGAATTTCGGTCGTCACCGGATATTCCATCGCCAGTTCGATCGCATCGTCCCGCAGCATGCCCTGCGCGATGCGGCGCGCCTGTCCCGGTCGACCGGCCTTGCGGAAATAGGCGACATGCCGTCCACCCCGCACCAGCCGGTCGGCGCGCACGCTCAGCAAGTCCTGCGCGCCGGGGCCAAGGCCCACGCCATAGACGGTGCCGCTCATTCCGCGCGGCTCGCCAGCGCATTGATCGCCGCGACCGTGATCGCGCTGCCGCCCAGCCGCCCGTCGACGACGCAGCAGGGCACGGGCTGCGCCGCCCACAGTGCCGCCTTGGATTCCGCCGCACCCACGAAGCCGACCGGGCAGCCGATGATCGCTGCGGGACGCGGACAGGCCGGATCCTCCAGCATGTCGAGCAGGTGGAACAGCGCCGTGGGCGCATTGCCGATGGCAACCAGTGCCCCGGCAAGATGCGGCCGCCACAGTTCCAGCGCGGCGGCGGACCGGGTATTGCCCATCGCCCGCGCCATGTCCGGCACGGCGGTGTCGTGCAGGGTGCAGAGCACGGCATTGTCGGCGGGCAGGCGCGCACGCGTGACCCCTTCCGACACCATGCGCGCATCGCACAGCACCGGCGCCCCTGCGGCCAGGGCCTGCCGCGCCACGGCTGCAAAGCCCGGCGAAAAGCGGATATGGGCCGCCAGGTCCACCATGCCCGCGGCGTGGATCATGCGCACGGCGACCGGCTCCTCCTCGGCAGCAAAGCGCCCGAGATCGGCTTCGGCGCGGATGGTGGCGAAGGACTGGCGATAGATTGCCGCGCCGTCCCTCTCATAATCATGGGGCATCAACAGGCTCCGAAATGGGCAAGAAGGTCGGTGGCGGTGAGGTCAGGACGGACGGGCACCGATCCTGCGCGAGCGTGGAAGGCCAGGTCGTAGCGCCCGTCCCGCCCCGTCAGCACGATGTCGGCCGGAATCGAACTGGCGCAGCCCTTGGCGCAGCCGGAGACATGAAGGCGGCCCGCCACATGGGGCGCCAGCTGGCGGGCGAGATCGCGCGTCTCCACACTCGCCTGCGGGCAGGCAGGCGCGCCGGGGCAGGCCTCCACATGGATCAGCGTATCGGCCGCGTCGGCGGACAGGCCGGGCAGCTGTCCTTCGGCCAGCAGCATGCGCCACGGGGTCAGCCGCATGGCCGGCGCGTCGAGAAGATGCCGCGCGTCGATCCGGCCGAAGGGAAGACCATAGGCCATGCCGCCATCCCATGCGCCGGGGGTCAGACGCGGGCGCGGCGACGCGGCCTCTGCCCTGCCCGTTGCCCAATCCGGCAGGGGCGCATCATGCCGGACCATGCGTCCCGCGCGCGCGCCGTCGCTCTCCACGAACCACCGGGCGAGTGCGAGCAGCGCATCCACTTCGCCGCCGCTATCCACCGGCACGCCTTGTGCCCGCCCCTCCGCACGCAAGATCAGGCCGCCATCGCGCGCCCGCTCGATGCGAAAATCCCCCGCTTCGCCCGGCAGGAGCGGCGCGGCGCCGGCATCGATGACGAAGCCCATCTTGCCCGGCAAGTCCGGTAGTTCCTCCAGGCGATCGAGCAACTGGCTGGCGATGCGATGGCTGTCATCCCCTTCGCGCCAGTCCGGCGCGATCATCAGCATCCGCGCGCCCTCGCGCCGGGCATCGCCGTCCACCAGGCCAAGGTCGAGCAACTGGTCGAGCAAGGGGCGCCAGCTTTCGTCGCGCACACCGCGGATCTGGAGGTTCGCGCGCCGGGTCATGTCGATCAGGCCATTGCCATGAGCGATCGCCGCTTCGCCCAGCCCGGCCATGTCGTCGGCCGAAAGACGGCCGAGGCGCGGCTTCACGCGCACGATCAGCCCGTCGCCCGCCGCCATCGGGCGCCAGGCATCGGGACACCAGCCCCGAACGGCCGGCCCGTGGGCCCCCGCATGGTTCGCGGTCGCCCTATCCCTGCCCGCGCCGGTCTGGCTCACAGGCAAATCCTCCGCGCGCCGGGACGCAACCAGGCGGGGCTTGCCGGCATCGCCGGTCGGCGCGAGGTGGCAGGCAGGCGCGACAGGCGCCCGACACCACGCGGCCGTGCAGCCCCAGCCACACGCTTCGCCGCCCAGACGGAAGAGAGACCGTGCCATGACCAATCCCTGGGTCAGGACAAGAGCGACCGAAACGCCGGCAGGTCTCCTGGCTCGCGGGTCGTTGCGGGATGCACGCCTTCCCGGACGCTCTGTCCAGTGGCTGCCCTCACGGGCTCGTGCATCGCGCTATCCGCTTACAGTTGCAGGGACAGCCACGGAATAAGGGGCCAGGCCCCCGCACCGCATTCCCGATTAAGTTCCTTGCGGAACACCGGCGTCAGTTATGCAATGCGCCAGCATGAACCGGCGCATCGTTGATGCCCTAGTCGAAACATCGGGCTTAGCCAAGACGCGGAATATGGACCGGCAGGACCGCCCGGACGCATATTCCGCCCCGGATCAGGACATCGGCGCAATCCTGCCGGTCGCCAGCAGCGCGAAGAGGCATGATGCCAATATCAGGCGATAGAGGACGAAGGGCCGATAGCTGCGGCTGCTGACCAGTTTCAGGAAGGCGACGATCACGCCATAGCCGACGACGAAGGCGATCAGCGTCGCCAGCAAAGTCGGCCCCAGGCCGATGCCGCCCGCCTGCCCCCAGCTTTTCCAGAGCTGGTAGAAACCCGACCCCAACACCGCCGGAACCGCCAGCAGGAAGGAATAGCGGGCCGCCGCCTCGCGCGTATAGCCAAGCATCAGCCCCGCCGTGATGGTCCCGCCCGACCGCGACACGCCGGGGATCAGCGCCATCGCCTGCGCCAGCCCCAGCACCAGTCCATGGCCAAGGCTCAACTGCTCGAGTTTCCGCATTTTCGCCCCGAACCGGTCCGCCAGCCCCAGCGCAACGCCGAAGATCAGCAGCGTCGACGCGGTGAAATAGAGATTGCGCAGCGAATGCTCGATCGCATGCTGGAACGCCAGGCCCAGCACGACGATCGGCACCGTCCCGAGCAGGACCAGCCAGCCCATGCGGACATCGCCGGGCTTGCCCTGCGGGCCAGGCCGGAAGGACCGCAGCCAGGCCCAGGCGATACGGGCGATGTCGTGCCGGAAATAGAGCAGCACCGCCGCCTCCGTCCCGATCTGGGTGATCGCGGTGAACGCCGCCCCCGGATCCTTGCCGGAGCCCAGGAACAGGCCGGCAATCCGCAGATGCGCGCTCGACGAGACGGGAAGAAATTCGGTAAGTCCCTGCAACAGGCCGAGACATGCCGCTTCGAACCAGAGTGCGGGATCGTCCATGGGCCGCTGCTCTCACATGAAAAAATGCGCCAAGGCAAGCCTCTTGGGCGCAGGCCCGCCGGACCAGCGCCCGCTGCGGCTCAGGCCTGCCGGACCGCGGGCAAGGCCTCCGCCCCATTTTGCCGCGGCCCGATCTTGCGGTCCCACAGATCAGCATAGAGCGCTTCGAGCCGCTCGTTCATCGACGATA
This sequence comes from Sphingobium sp. IP1, assembly GCF_002708645.1. Taxonomy (NCBI): domain Bacteria; kingdom Pseudomonadati; phylum Pseudomonadota; class Alphaproteobacteria; order Sphingomonadales; family Sphingobiaceae; genus Sphingobium; species Sphingobium sp. IP1. The sequence continues at coordinate 16,760 of NZ_NOIW01000094.1, read as the reverse complement.
CGCTCCAGGGGCTGAGGTCGATACCCCGCACCCCTTGTTCCAGCCGTTCGGACGTCGGCTCGTGGCTCAGCACCAGATTGATCGGCCGCTCCATCGCCTCCACCGTGTCGACGCGAAAGCCGGTCACGTCATTCTGGACGATGAAATCGATGCCCGGCAGGTCGGTGGCGATGATCGGCTTGCCGCCCAGCGCATATTGGACGATCACGCGCGGCAAGCCTTCGCGTTCGGACGACAGGATGCACAGCTGCGCGGTCTTGATCCAGCGCGCAATATCCTTGCGGAAGCCGATCACCCGGACATGGCCGGCCAGACCCAGCGCATCGATCCGCGCGCGGATCGCCGGTTCGAGCGGCCCAGCCCCGGCCAGCAGCAGGCAGGCCCGCGGATTGGCGGCCACGATCCGCGCGAAGATGTCGAGGAACTCGACATGGCGCTTGCGCTCCTCGAACGCCGCCACCATCAGCATCACCTGCGCGTCCGCCCATCCCATCACCGGCGCCTCGGCCATTACGGCCAGTTCCGCCTCGCTCAGCGGCTCGGCCTGCTGGAACGCGGCCACGTCCATGCCGCTGGGAATGACATGATGCCGGTCCTCGTCGCCGATCCGGTTGACCAGGCATTCGGTCTTCATGCCCGCGCTGACGTCCACGAATGCGTCGGTTACCGGCGACAGCATCTTCTCGCACGCCAGATAGATGCGCCGTTCCATCGGCCCGACATTCAGGAAGGGCAGGATATGCACGCCATGGACGATGATCGGCGATTGCGAGAACATGGCTGCCAGCCGCCCGACGAACCCGGCCTTGCTGGTATGGGTATGGACGATGTCGGGGCGGATCTTGCGCAGGCGCAGCCCCATGTCGAGCAGCGCCTGCAGATCCTTCACCGGGCTGACCTCGCGCACCAGCGCATCGATGCAGATGGGCCGGACGTCGGGATGCAGGCGCCCCAATATGTCCGCATGATTTTCCCGGCCATACATCAGATAGACCTCATGCCCCTGCTCGGCCTGGCCGTTGCAGGAATAGAGGGTGTTTTCGTCGGCGCCGCCCCGGATGAACCGCGTGATGATGTGTACGATCTTCATATAGCCCCCGCTGAACAGCATTCGACGGAACGGCTATTTGATTCGCAATGATTCGTAAATATCAATCAAGTTGATTTCTATCGTTGACGATCGGATACGAACGCGTATGCTCAATATCGTCATGGAAGGGAGAGAGGAATTGCGCTGCATTCACGCGACGGCGTTCGGATGCGGCGCAATTCTGCGATTTCGCCCCGCAAATCAGGAAAACCTACGCGCCGCCGCGCCATGAATTCATGACAAAATCACATATCTGACAGGAATCGAGGGATTACGCATGAACATAGCGGTAGTCGGGCTGGGCTATGTCGGCCTTTCAAATGCAGTTCTGCTTGCTCAGCATAATCATGTCATTGCCGTCGATGTCGCTGCGGACCGTGTCGATGCGGTCAATGCGCGCCGATGCCCGATCGTCGATGCCGATCTCGAAGACTATCTGCAGACCCGCGACCTGGACCTGTCGGCCACGCTGGACCTCGACCAGGCCTGTGCCGGCGCGGATTTCGTCCTTGTCGCCACGCCGACAAATTATGACCCGACCACCAACTATTTCGACACATCCAGCGTGGAGGCGGTCATCGCCCAAGTCACGCGGATCAACCCGCAGGCGATCATCATCATCAAGTCGACCATCCCGGTCGGCTTCACCCAGGCGATGCGCGACAGGTTCGGCACCGACAACATCATCTTCTCGCCGGAATTCCTGCGCGAAGGGAAAGCGCTGCACGACAATCTCCATCCCTCGCGGATCGTCGTGGGCGAAAAATCGATGCTGGGCCAGGTCATCAGCCAGTTGCTGCGCCAGGGCGCCATCCGCCAGGATATCGAAACGGTGCTGACCGATCCGGCCGAGGCGGAGGCGATCAAGCTGTTCGCCAACACCTATCTCGCGATGCGCGTCGCCTTCTTCAACGAACTGGACAGCTACGCCCTGCACCGCGGCCTGGAAACCCGCCAGATCATCGACGGCATCAGCCTCGATCCGCGCATCGGCAACCATTATAACAATCCGTCCTTCGGCTATGGCGGCTATTGCCTGCCCAAGGATACCAAGCAGTTGCTCGCCAATTACAGCGACGTGCCGCAGAACATGATCACCGCGATCGTCGATGCCAATCGCACCCGCAAGGATTTCCTGGCCGACCAGATCATCGCCATGCAGCCGCGCACGGTCGGCATCTACCGGCTCGTCATGAAGGCCAGTTCCGACAATTTCCGCCAGAGCGCGATCCAGGGGATCATGAAGCGGATCAAGGCCAAGGGGATAGAGGTCGTGATCTACGAACCGACTTTGGGCGCCGCCGATTTCTTCGGATCGCAGGTTCTGGCCGACCTCGATGAATTCAAGTCACGATGCAGCGTGATCATCGCCAATCGTAAGTCACCGAACCTCGCCGATGTCGAGGAAAAGATATTCACCCGCGACATCTACGGAGTTGATTGATGAAAACCGTTCTCGTCACCGGTTCTTCGGGTTTCATTGGCTATCATCTGTGTCATCGTCTGCTCCAGGATGGATTTCATGTCATCGGCATCGATAATCTGTCGGATTATTACGATGTCGGCCTCAAGCAGCGCCGCCAGTCTCTGCTGCTGCAAAACCCCCATTTCACGGTGGTGAACCAGTCGATCGAAACCCCGTCGCTGCTGATGGACCTGTTCCGCGACTATCGCCCCGACCTGGTCGTCCATCTCGCCGCGCAGGCGGGCGTGCGCTATTCGATCGAAAATCCGCGCAGCTATCTGGAAAGCAATCTGGTCGGCACGTTCGAACTGCTCGAAGCCGCGCGCGCCTTCCCGCCGCAGCATCTGCTGCTGGCCTCCACCTCGTCGGTCTATGGCGCCAACGACGCCATGCCCTATCGCGAAACCGACAAGGCCGACCATCAGCTGAGCTTCTACGCCGCGACCAAGAAGGCGACCGAGGCGATGGCGCACAGCTATGCCCATCTGTTCGGCCTGCCGACCACCATGTTCCGCTTCTTCACCGTCTACGGCCCCTGGGGCCGGCCCGACATGGCGCTGTTCAAGTTTACGAAGGCGATCCTGCGGAACGAGCCGATCGACGTCTATAATTATGGCGATATGCGGCGGGACTTCACCTATATTGACGATCTGGTCCAGGGCATCCGCCTGCTGCTCGACGCGATCCCGCACCAGGGCCCGGACAAGGACGTTCAGGCCCCGCAGAGCGAAGTTGACAGCCAGTCGCCGGTCGCGCCGTTCCGCGTCGTCAATATCGGCAATTCCCAAGCGGTGCAGCTCACCGACTTCATCGCCGCGATCGAGGAGGCCACCGGTCGGGACGCCATCCGCAACCTCATGCCGATGCAGGCGGGCGACGTGCCGGCGACCTGGGCGGATGCCAGCCTGATCCGTGACCTCACCGGCTACACCCCCTCCACCCCCATCGCGCAGGGGGTGCGCAATTTCGTTGCCTGGTATCGTGACTATTACCGGCTCTGACGCCCCTGCCCTCGGCGCGCGCCAGCCTTCTGGCATGACAGACGCGTCATGACCGGCGAGCGCGCCCTATCGACAAGAGGCCCGATGCCACGGCTGGGTTCCCATCTCGCCTTCGCCTCCATCTCGCAACTGCTGCGCTATGCCGCGCCGTTGCTGGTCTATCCCTATCTCACACGGACATTGGGGATCGACGCGATGGGCTATTTCTCCACCGTGATGGCGGTGGGGCTGATGTGCAGCGTCTTCGTCGAATTCGGCTATGGCCTGATGTCGGTGCGTGAACTGGCCAGCGGCGACCGGCATGTCACCGGCGCCGTCCTGTCCGAACTCTGCCTCGGCCGATCTGTCATGTTCCTGCTGGTCGCCGCGGGGCTGGCCATCATCTGCCATTATGTCGATCTGCTGGCCGACAGCGGTGCCTATGTCGCTGCGCTCGCGATCGGCCTGGCCTACGGCTTTTCCGCTTCATGGTATTATATCGCGGCGGAACGGCCCAGGGCGCTCGCCGGCATAGACCTGTCCTGTTCGCTGACAAGTTTCGCGCTGATCCTGGCCCTGGTCCGGGGGCCGGCCGATGCGCTGCTGGCGCTGTGGCTCTTCGTCATCCCCCTGCTCGCCGCCGCCCTCTACGGCCATCTGCTCGCCCGCAGACGCTATGGCTTCCGCCTGACCTCGCCCAGCGCGCTGCTGGCATCGCTCGCCCTGTCGCTGCGCTTCTTCTTCTTCACCGGCTTCCCCTCGCTCACCAACCGGTGGAGCGTGATCGCGCTGGCAATATGGTCCGATCCGCTGCAGGTTGTCTATTTTGCGGCCGGCGAAAAGCTGACCACCGCGGCCATCAACACGACGGTGCCGCTGACCCGCGTCCTCCTGCCGCGGATCGGGCGGCTGATGGCCGGCGATCCGGGCGCCGCCTATCGCGACATCCGGCGCTATGTCATCGGCATCGGCGGCTTCTACCTGTGCGCCAGCGCGGTGACGATCGCCCTTGCGGGGATCATCTATCCCATCATGTTCGGCGCGAACCTGGCCGAAGGATCGCGCATCTTCGCCGCGCAGATGCTGATGGTCCCCTTCGCCGCTTCGTCGCGCGTACTGGTCCAGGTGGGCCTGACCAGCATGCGGAAGGAAGGCTTCTGCGCGCTCGTCTTCATTGCCTCGACCCTGCTCTACCTGCTGGTCTCCGCGCTGATCGCCCCAACCGGCGGCGGGATCGGCATCGCGCTCGCGCGGGCAGCGATCGAAATGATCGTCCTGCTCCTGTTCGTGCGCGCCTTCATCCAGGCCGGGCACAGCCAAGCCCGCCCATGACCTGCAACCCACCGGGAACGAGCCAGCCGCGATGAAAGCCCTTTTTGCCGTCGATCATATTTTCGGTCGCTCTGCCGACGGTGCCGTCTTCACCATCGGCGGGAAATTTCCCTATCCGGCATGGCAAAGCTATCTCGATGTCTTCGAGCAGCTGACCGTGGTCAGCCGCGCCATTCCCCTGCCCGACCCGGCCGGCCAGCGCCGGTCCGACGGTCCGCGTGTCGATTTCCAGCTCCTGCCGGCCCGTCGCGGCCTCGATCGGCTGCGCGGGATGCGCGACGCCCGCAAGGCGGTCTTCGCCGCGGTCAAGCAGGCCGATGTGGTGATCGCCCGCCTGCCGTCCGAAACCGCGCTGATCGCCTGCGCCGCCGCCCGCTTTCACGGCAAGCCCTATCTGGTGGAAGTGGTGGCATGCCCGTGGGACGCACTATGGAACCATGGTTCGAAGATCGCCCGCCTCTACGCCCCGCTCTTCACCCGGCGCAACCGGCGCGTCATCCGCGATGCGCCGGTTGCCCGCTATGTGACGCGCGCCTTTCTCCAGCAACGCTATCCCACCCGCGGCCTGGAATATGTCGCGTCCAACGTGGAATTGCCGCCGGTCACCGCCACCCGGATATTTGACGGCTTTTCCGACATCATCCGGTTCGGGACGATCGGGGCGCTGCACACGCGACTGAAGGGCATCGACATCGCCATGCGCGCCCTGCACCAGTTGAAGCGGGAACGCCCGTCGCTCCGCTGGCGCTATGAGGTCGTGGGTGAAGGCGACCCGGCCACCCTGCTCCAGTTGCGCGATGCGCTGGGCCTGCAGGACGAGGTGCGGTTCATCGGCACCCTGCCGCCCGGCGACGCCATCGCCCGGTGGCTGGGCGAGGTCGACATCTACCTGCAACCCAGTTTCCAGGAGGGCCTGCCCCGTGCCGTGATCGAAGCGCTCAACCAGGGCCGCATCGTGATCGGCTCCACCGCTGGCGGCACCCCCGAATTGCTGCGTGCCGAACGGCTCCACCGACCCGGCGATGTCGAAGCGCTGCTGTCGATCATTGCGGCGGTCATCGATACGCCGCCGCGCGCGCTGGCCAGTGAGGCACGGGACAATCTGCGCATGGGCCGCAGCTTTTCGAGAGACGATATCCTGGCCGCGCGGCGCAGTTCGCTCCGGGCGCTTGCCGATCTCGTGCCGGCGCATCGGCCATGAAGGCATTGCTTCGCCGGCTCGCCCGCTATCATTATGCCCAGGCCGTCGCCGTCCGCTGGATCTATGCCGCGACACGAGCGGGCAGCCGCTCCGGCCTTGTCCACCAGATGATCGCGCGCCATCATGCCCGCCGGCTGGTCAGGCGGTTCGGCATTTATGTCTCGCCCACGGCCACCATCGGTCCGGGGCTGATCCTGCCCCATCCCATCGGCATCGTGATCGGCGAGGGCTGCGTCATCGGCGCCAATGCCACCCTCTATCAGCATGTGACGCTGGGCCGCAAAAGCCGGCACGATCCGCGCTATCCGGTCATCGGCGACGATGTCGTCCTCTATCCCGGCGCCGTCGTTATCGGACCGGTGCGGATCGGCACCCGGTCGCGCATCGGCGCCAATCAGGTGGTAGCCTGCGACCTGCCCGACGGCGCGGTCCTGATCCCGCCAGCCATCGAACCGATCATCCGGACTGAGCAGCCCCAGCGCGGAAAGCAGCAGCCATGACCCAGACATATCCCGCCCCCGATTTCTTCACCGCGCTGACCCAGAAGCCGTCGCGTGCGCTCTGGTGGGCGATCGCGCTCTATGTGCTGGTCTATCGGATCATCACCCCGCCGGTGAACGCCGTGGTGATGGACACGGGGGCCGCCCTGATCTTCACCCGCGGCATCAGCAACGCGCTCTATCAGCTGACCTTGTTCTTCCCGATCCTGTTCATGCGCCGCGTCGGCATCTTTCATCCGCTCGCCTTTCCGGCGCTCTATGACGCGGCCTTCTCGGTCGTGTTTGACCCCGGCCACATCTTCCTGCCGCTGCTGGCGGCCAATCGCCAATTCCTGGCGACCAGCACCAGCTATTCCGTCTTCCTCTGGGGGATGGGCGGCGCCCAATATGCCAATCTCAACATCAAGCTGGACATCATCTGCTCGATCTTCCTCGCCTTCTCCTATCTCGGCTTCATGGCGCTGAAGTCGAAGGGGCCGGTCAGGATCAACTATCGGCGCCAGATCGACCGCTATATTCCCGCCGCTTCGGCCTGCTATCTGATCGCGGCGATCCTGATCGGCTTCGTCTTCATCATGGCGCGGGGTGGCCTCGAACAGCAGATCCTCTCCTTCTACAAGGGGCGGCATGAAACCCTGTCCGGCTATGGCGCGATCTTCGCCTGGGTGAAGACGTCGGTGGTGGCGCTGATGCTGTGGGTGGCGGCGGCGCCCGGCCGGCGCCTGCCCTGGCAATTCGCGCTGCTCGCGCTCTGCCTGATGCCGATCTACTGGCTAGTCGACGGGTCGCGCAGCAGCCTCGTCATCCTGCTGCTGTCGATCATCGTCATCTATTCGCTCAAGACACGCGCCATTCCCAAGAAGGCGCTGGTGATCGCTGGCATGTTCGCGTTCGTGATCTTCGGCATGCTCGGCCTGCTGCGCCGCGACTATCATGCCACCCAGGTCAATTTCTCGGTCTTCTCCGGCGCCGGCCTGCTCGAAGCGGTGCAGGCCAGCCAGTCCGAAACCAACAAGCGCGGGGCCGAGGAAGGCGACATCGCCGTCATCAAGGCGATGGATCATATGGGCGAACTGGCGGGCCGCAGCTATCTCTCGGTGCTCGCCCTGCCCATTCCCCGCGCCTTCTGGTCGGACAAGCCGAAGAACATCTTCATCTATGTGAACTGGGTCGCCTTTCTGGGCAAACCGATCGACACGTTCGCGCCGGACACATGGGGCATTCCCATCAAGCCGGCGACCGAAGCCTATTGGAATTTCGGCTTTCTGGGCCTGATCTTCGTCGGCGCCCTGGTGGGGCTGGGCCAGCGGCTGATCTTCAACGCGCTCCGGAACAATCCCGCCTCGGTGCCGCTGGTCGTGATCTATGTGGAATCGCTGCTCTATCTCAATGGCGGTTCGCGCTGGGCCTTCTATTTCATGCAGAATTGCGCGACGTTGCTGCTGATCCTGATCCTGGCGGAGATATTGCGCCGCCATGCCAGGCAGCGCGTCGCCCCGCTATTGCCCCTGCGCGCCTGATCCGGCGCCCGGTGCCGCTTCAGACCTGGGCAACCGCGTTGATGATCTCGAACGCGGCGCTGCGCACGATGCGATAGGCGCCGCGCCCGGTTTCGATGGCCTCGCCCGAATAGCCCTTGAGCGCCAGGCTGGCGCGCAACTGGCAGATATAGACGCGAATGACGCCCGACTTGTCCGACTGGGCGCCGGCCGCGGCCGCCAGTTCGGCATGCGACACGAAGCGACCGGGAAAGCGCACCAGGCACGACAGGACACCCGCCGCGATCCAGCCTTCGATATCGAAATGGTCCAGCACGCGCTTGCGGAACTTGCTTTCGATCTCGACCGCATTCTTGCCCGGAACGAGCGCGCGGATCGCCCGCTCGACATCCTGCCGGTCTTCCTCGAACGGCAGGGCCAGCATCGGCGCCTGGTCCGCCTGCGTCGCGCGCAGGGCCAGACCGGCCTCCAGCTCGCTCATGACCTTGCGCGCCGTCGCTATGGAATCCGCAATCGACCTGAATGCGTCTTCCAACTGCATCAACTGCGTATCGGTGGCAGCAGATAGATCGAGATCCGCCACCCGTCTGGAAAATCCAGAGGCGTTCATTCTCATCACCTTATCCGTAGGGAAGCATGCATTATCTGCTTCCCCCATGATGACCCGTCAGGCCCTTATCAAGCGACTTCAGGACAGACGAGGTCAGAAACAAAGGATTGGATCACATCGCGCAAATCATCGCGCAGCAGCGACACGGCAATATTGGCCTGCACATAACCGGCCTTGGAACCACAATCGAAACGACGGCCCTCGAAAGTCGATCCATGAAAGGGCTGCTGGCCGATCAGGGCCGCCATGCCGTCGGTCAGTTGAATCTCGCCGCCTGCGCCCCGCTCCTGCCGCGCCAGCACCGACATGATCTCTGGCTGGAGGATATAGCGGCCGGGCAGAATGAGGTTGGACGGCGCGGTGCCCGCCTTCGGCTTTTCCACCAGCCCCTTGACCTCCACAATGCCCCCCTGCCTTTCTCCAGGGACAACGACGCCGTAGCTCGGCGTTTCCTCAATCGGTATTTCCTGCACGCACACAAGATTGCCGCCCAGCCCTTCATAGGCCTCGACCAGCTGGCGCATGCAGCCCCGCCCCGGCGCACCCAGCATGAACTCGTCGGGCAGCAGCACGGCAAAGGGCTCATCACCGATCACATCACGCGCGCACCAGATCGCATGGCCCAGGCCCAGCGGCTCCTGCTGGCGCAGGAACACCGCATGGCCCGGCGCCAGTCGCGTGCCGTCGAGCGCGGACAGGTCCTTGCCCCGCTCCCGTTGCAGCGTTTCGCATTCAAAGGCGATGTCGAAATAATCCTCGATCGCGCCCTTGCCCCGACCAGTCACGAAGATCATCGTCTCGATCCCCGCTTCGCGCGCCTCGTCGACCGCATATTGAATGAGCGGCCGGTCGACGATCGGCAGCAATTCCTTGGGAACCGACTTGGTCGCCGGCAGGAAACGTGTTCCCAGCCCTGCGACGGGGAATATGGCCTTGCGGATGGGCTTGATGCTCATTTTCACCTTCGTTCGATCATGATGCGACAGGATGGAGAGGCCGGAATCGGCCTGTCCGGAATGCGATGGCGGCTAGAATGCGTTCCGGTGGACCAGCACGGCGGTGGTGCGCAGCAGGATGCCAAGGTCCAGCCAGATCGACCATTTGTTGAGATATTCCAGATCCGAGAACAGCCGATCGGTCAGATCCTGCTCCCGATGCGTCGCGCCACGATGGCCGCGCACCTGGGCCAGGCCGGTAATGCCAGGCTTGCAGGCATGGCGGTGCCAGTAACGCTGATCGACCTCCCAGAAGAGCTTGTTGCGCGCGCGCGAATAAAGCGCATGCGGCCGCGGCCCGACGATGCTCATGTCGCCCAGCAGCACGTTGAAGAGCTGCGGCAGTTCATCCAGGCTGGTCCGGCGCAACAGGCGCCCGACCGACGTGATGCGGTCATCGTCGCGCGACGCCGATCGCGCGCCGTCCAGGTCGCCGGACAATGCGCGCATGCTGCGGAACTTGTAGATGTTGAACACCCGGTTCTGGCGCCCGATCCGGGGCTGCAGGAACAGCACCGGGCCGGGGCTGGACAATTTCACGGCCAGTCCGATCAGCAAGAAGAGCGGCAGCAGCGCAATGATGGCCGCGACGCTGAAGCCGATGTCGAACAGCCGCTTGATGATCCGGTCGGTCAGGTCGAGCGGCCCGCGCGCGATCACCAGCGTCGGGTCCGCCTTGTAGGCGCCGACCGCCAGAACCGGGGATCCGGCAAATTCCGATGCGATGACCTCGGCATGCACATTCATGCCCTGCAGCATGTGCGCCCAGTCGGCCCGCCGTTCCGGCAGGCAACGCACCACCACGCGGTCCGCCCGGCCGATGAAGCGGGCGAGCATCTGATATTCGTCGGGCGACAGCGCCTCCGGGTTGGCCAGCGGCAATCCGCCCGCAATCGTCGGCGGACCGTCCACCTCGTTGATATGGATCGCGCTATAGAGTTCGCCGTCCAGCAAATGGGCCGCATAGCGCGTCAGGCACAGACGGCTCATGATCAGGAAGAGCGTCGCCAGGGCGGCGCTGCTCGCCAGTTGAAACGGGGAAAGATGCTCGGTGGTGCCGACCGCATACATCACCATCACGAGCAGCGCGGTCGCGCCGGCGACCGAGAAGATCGCCGCCCGGACCGAAGCCAGCCGCGCGATCAGCGCCTCCCCGGAAAAGGCGCGAAAGACAAAACCGCTCAGCCCGTATAGCGGAAGGATGGCGAGCGCCAGCATCGGGCCGGGCGAATGACTGCCCAGTTGCGCCTGCGACAGGATGGCGGCCACGATGCAGGCCATCAGCAGGGCAAGGATATCCGTCCCGACCAGCGCCAGGATCAGTTGCATGCGCAGAAGCGCCTTCGAACGAGCCCTGCCCTGCCCCCATGGAAGGGCAGTTCCATCGATCGAAGCATGTATGTTCATCTCATCCCCCTGAGCAAAGCCGGCATGTCAGAACATGCCGCAAGCGCGAAAAGACCGATCTGGATCAATTGAACCGGACGCCGTCAGCCCCTTCGGAAAAACGCAACATATTGAAATTTATCGAACTCTCCGCGTGCCACGAAAGCGGTCGAAAACCCTCGAAAAACGATAGAAGTCGGCAATCCAGATTTGATATAAATCAAGCAACCGACTCGAATCAATCTAATCCTATATGAATTACGATCGAATCATATAGACTTGTTGACGATATCTTTAATTAAGGGCATCAAATCAATCAAGCCGCGCAACCGACGGATCAGGCTCACGCACATGCAGCATAGTTCGACCGCCACCAGACCGAAGATCAACGCGCTCCAGGCGCTGCGGGCCTATGCCGCGCTGAGCGTTATGCTGGGACACGGGATATTGGAGTTCCACGCCACGAAGGGGACCGCCATGCCCTTCAACGAATTTCCGCTGGTGGCCGGCGTGGACATCTTCTTCGTCCTGAGCGGCTTCGTGATGTTCCATACCTCGACCGGCCTGTGGGGCGACAAGCGCGCGCCATTGCGTTTCTGGCGCCGGCGCTTCATCCGGCTCGTGCCGCTCTACTGGCTGTTCACCAGCCTGATGGTGGCGACGCTGCTGCTGCTGTCCCGCCATGTCCGCTCCACCGAGTTCGACCTGTGGAACGTGCTGTCCTCCTATCTCTTCATCCCCAGCGAACGGCCCGGCGGACGGATAGCCCCGGTGCTGTCCCTGGGATGGACGCTCAACTACGAAATCTTCTTCTACTGCCTCTTCGGCCTTTGCCTGCGGTTCGATCGCCGTCGCGGCCTGTCCTTGCTGATCGGCGGCTTTTGCGCGCTCCTGGCATTCACGGCGATTTTCCCGCCGACCTTCACCCCGCTTCGCTTCTGGGGCAATTCGATCATCCTGGAATTTGTGGCGGGGATCGGCCTCGGCCTCGCCTATGAGCAGGGCCGCCTCCGGCAGAGCCTGGCATTGTCCTGCGGCCTGTTCCTTCTGGGCGGGTGCCTGCTCGTCGCGGCTGGCGACACCGACCTGCCCCGCGTCATCAAGGGCGGCATCCCCGCCTGCCTGATGCTCTGCGCCGCGCTGGCGCTCCCCGCCCGGCTCGATCGCGCCATGCCACGCCCGCTGATCCTGCGGGGCGACAGTTCCTACGCGCTCTACCTCAGCCACCGGTTCGTCCTGCGCAGCGTGACCCTGCTGTTCGGCGCGATCGCGATTCCGGCCGGCCTGGAGGCCTATCTCTATGTCGCGACCACCCTGGTGGGCGCGATCCTTCTCTCGATCCTGATCTACACCTATGTCGAAGCGCCGATGCTGCGCCTGCTCCTGCGGCGCCCCAGGGATGCGCAGCCTGCCCCGGCCAGCTCGATCCGGCCGATCCTCCAGGCGGATTCACCGCCATGCTGAAACGCTTCACCAGCAGCCTGCAAAGGCGCGATCCCGTGCGCGCGCCGGCATCCGTCCCGGATGGAATGCGCGTCTACGCGATTGGCGACATTCATGGGCGCGCCGATCTGCTCGAAGAACTGCTTGCACGGATCAGGCGGGATCGCGCCAGCCATGGCGACCACTGCCGGATCATCTTCCTGGGCGACTATGTCAATCGGGGGCCCTTCAGCCGACAGGTTCTGGACCGGCTGAGTGCCATGGCGCAGGCTTCCGATGAACATGTCTTCCTCATGGGCAATCATGAGGAGATCCTGTTGAGGATCATCGACGGCGCCCCAGCCCTCGTCCGGCTGTTTCTCAAGATGGGCGGCCGGGAAACGCTACTGAGCTATGGCATGACGCCCGCGCAATATGATGCGGCCACGCTGGCGCAGATTGCCGACTTCCTGCAGGCCGCGGTCTCCGCCCGGCATCGCGACTTCCTGCACCGTCTCCGCACGCATGTCCTGCTGGGCGACTATCTGTTCGTTCATGCCGGCGTCGATGTCGGCAAAGGTCCGCTCGAACAGGATCCGAGCCTCACCCGATGGATCAGGGACGGCTTTGCAGACCGGGATGTCGATTATGAGAAGGTCGTCGTCCATGGGCACACGATCACCGATCAGGTGTCGCAAGGCGCATCGCGCATCGGCATCGATACCGGCGCCTATGCTTCCGGCCGTCTCACGGCCCTTGTGCTTGAACAGGCAAGCCGCCGCATATTGCAGACGGGATCAGCTTGAATGATCCATCCGCACCATCCAATCAACGCCAATAAATCGCAACTCATCCCGAATCATGCAATTCGCCATTGAGAAAACGATATCGAAAAACATATCCCACCCATTGAAATCGAATCCTTTCATTCACCAATCCTTTCCGCTTTTCATCTCCGGATGATCGAGGAGGCGATCATGAGTCCAGCAAAGACCGATCCCCCGGCCGTCGCCCCGCGCGATCCGATGGCCTGTCTCTTCGTGCATATTTCCGTGGCTAACCTGTCCGAGATCGAAGCCGCCTTCGGCGCCAAGGCCCGCGAGCAGGCCTTCGAACGCCTTCTCCTTTCCGTCCGCCAGACCATCGGCCAGGAAAGAATCGAAGCGCATCGCTCTCTGGGCATTATCGAGGTCACGATGCGCCTCAGCCGGATGCCGCGACGCAAGCGGACGGCCATGCTCGCCGAACAGATACGGGCACTGGCGCTGGCCACACCCCTGAACTCGGACAAGGGGCCGTTTTTCGTCATCCCGGCCATCACCGCCATCCCCTTCCTGCCCGGCCGCAGCGAGCGGGAAATCGCGCGCCTCAAGGCCTATGACTATGCCGATCGGCAACGTCCGCTGGCGCATGCCAGGACCGAGGCGGCCAGCTATCGCGCGGACATGAAAAGCGCTGCCGAATTGCTGGGCCAGTTGGTCAATGGACGAGCGGCCTTTGCTCATCAGGCGATTGCCGGCACCGGCCAGGGATTGCCCCCGCTTTATCATGAAAGCCTGCTTCGGACCGGCGATGACGATGGCGCGTTCGAGGCATGTGAAATGGCCATCCTGGCCGTGGAGCGGCTCGACCTTTCCTTCGCGATGGATGCCAGGCTGGCCGCCATCGCGGTCGATCGGCTTGAACATGACGCGACACTGCGGCTGGGCATCAACATCTCCGCCCGGTCCAGTTCCTTCCACCGGTTCGGCCGCCACACGATGTGGAACAGATTGCGCGACAGATTGAAGGACCGACCCGAGGTCGCCTGCCGCCTGACGCTGGAAATCACCGAAACAGCCGATTTCGCCTCGCTGGAGGAGGCTTGTGAATTTGTCGCCGGTTTCCGCCAGTTGGGCGTGCGCATTGCGCTGGACGATTTCGGCACGGGCCGGCGATCGATCGAGCAGGCCGCCCGACTCGCCGTCGACATCATCAAGATCGATGGCAGCTTCGTGCGCCATGCCTCGGATGTGGCCGGCGCCTTTGCCACCTTCCTGCATCTCGTCCGGCTGGGCAGCAGCCTTGGGGCGACCGTCATTGTGGAGGGGATAGAGACCGCGCAGCAAGCGGACATGGCACGCCAGGCGGGCGCCAATGGTCTGCAGGGCTATCATCTGGCCCGCCCCATCCTGGGCCCACGTCTTCCCGGCACCTTGCAAACCGCCAGCATCCTGCATCTCGACATGTTTCGCGCCCTCCAGTCGAGCGGCAATGACATCGCCGCCGAGCGCTCCGAACGCATCGGCAGCCTGGCCGAGTGGGACAACCATGCCCGAGATTGATCCCGATGCCTTCCAGCAGACCGGCCGCCCTTCGGCGCGCTGGAGCGACATTGTCCATGCGCTGGCCACCATTGCCGGCGCGGCGACCCAGGCCGGTCTCGAAACGGCGCTGCGTAGCGCATGCCAGGACATTGTCGGTGCGAAGGGGGCTTTCCTGCTCTTTCCGGCAGAAGCGGGCCTGCCAGCCACCAAGGTGCATGGAGAGGGCATTACAGGCGCCGCACCATCCGTCTCCCCCATCGGATATGCCGGCACGCACGCGTTCCCCGCGCCCCGGAAAGAGACGTCTCCGCCCCCGATGCGCGACAGCATGAACAGCATGGCCTCCTTCCCGATCAGGGCGCAGCCGTCCCCGGCGATGCTCCGGGTCTACTGGCATGATGCGGGCCATCCGACCGACGCGGAAACGACCTTACTCGAACTCTTCGCCGGCGCGGGGGCCGCCACCCTGCCCCGCTTGACGGAGCCATGCGCAGCCGGAGCGCAACGCAGCGCCGCCGAAGCGAAAGCCATAGCCGGGCCTGCCACGGCGGATTTGCTGCATGCCCACAAGATGGAAGCGCTCGGCCGACATGCCGCCACGCTGGTCCATGACCTTGGCAACCTCCTGTCGCCCGTCATGGCCGGCCTTGAACTGATCGCGCGGTCAACAGGGCGCGACCGGCAGGTCAGCGACCATCTCGACATGGCGATGTCCGCTACCGCCTCCGCCCAGACATTGCTCCGCAATCTGCTTGATTTCACCCGCAAGGAACCCACGCAATCGGCCGCCCTGGCGCCATCCCGCTTCCTGGCCGACATGCAGCCGATCCTGTCGATGACAGCCGGCCCGACGATCAGCCTGCGTATCGAAGCTGCCCCGGATTTGCCGAACCTGATTGCCGAGCGGCAATGGCTGGAAGTGGCGCTGCTCCATCTGGTCGCCAATGCCCGCGATGCCATGCCTGCGGGTGGGGAAGTGATCGTCGGCGCACAACGGATCGACGAGACGACCGCGCGAAACGCCGTGCCCAACCCATGGATCCGCCTGTTCGTCCGGGATCGGGGAAGCGGCATGGACGAAGCGACACGGCGCAGGGCTGGCGAGCGCTTCTTCACGACCAAGAAGCGCGGCACGGGAACAGGCTTGGGCCTCGCGATGGTACGCGACATGGCCGAAAATGGGGGTGGGAAATTGGATATCGTCAGCAACCGGAATACCGGAACGGAAATCGGCCTCTGGCTGCCGCTTGCGCCCCAGACCCCGGCCGTACCGGACGAACAGCACGCGTCGAACGATGCGAAACTGGCCTTCGTCATCGACGACCATGGCCTTGTGCGGAAAGGCATCGCTGCCCTGCTGCGCGAGGATGGCTATCGCGTGATCGAGATGGACAACGCCCCGGCCTGCCTGGCGGAAATCGAAGCGGGTACCATTCCCGACCTGATCGTCGCGGACCATCTCATGCCCGGCATGACCGGCCTGTCGCTTGCCAATCGGCTGGACGCGCAGCATCCCGGCATCCCCTTCCTGCTGGTCTCCGCGATCGACGACATCGCGCAGTTGCCGGGCAATGTGGTCCGCATCGGCAAGCCGTTCCGCCCACACCACCTACAGGCCGGCATCCGCGACGCGCGGCGCCACTCAACCCCCGACGCTAATTGCGCGCCCTCGCCGCGCAGAGCCGCAGGCTGAAGCGCGCAGAATGGCCGGGATGGGTGGCTAAGCGCCAGACGTCCTTCATACCCCTTTCTTCGCGCTCTTCGCGGCTCCGCGCGAACAATGAATCACGCGGAGCCGCGAAGAGCGCGGAGGAGAAAGAAGGAGGGGCGAGAATTGGGTGGTTAGGGGACATTCCTCCCCGGTACGGGGAGGGGGACCACTCGCGCAGCGAGTGGTGGAGGGGCACAGGCCCAATAGCGCAGCACTAATAGGCTCTTGCCCCTCCGTCAGCGCTTCGCGCTGCCACCTCCCCG
>NZ_NOIW01000093.1:0-20994 GCF_002708645.1 Sphingobium sp. IP1 | reverse complement strand
GGGAAGACGCTGGCCGGCTTCCTGCCGACGCTTTCCGACCTGATCGCCCATCCCGCCGATGGGCTGCACACCCTCTATGTCTCGCCCTTGAAGGCGCTGGCGGTCGATGTGCGGCGCAACCTGCTGACGCCGATCGAGGAAATGGGGTTGGCCGTGCGGGTGGAGACGCGCACCGGCGATACGCCGTCGGATCGCAAGGCGCGGCAGCGGGTGCGGCCGCCGCACATCCTGCTGACCACACCCGAATCCCTGTCGCTGCTGCTGAGCTATCCCGACGCGGCGCTGCTGTTCGAACATCTGCGCACCGTCATCGTCGATGAGGTCCATGCCTTTGCCACGCAGAAGCGCGGCGACCTGCTCAACCTGTCGATGGCGCGGTTGCAGGCGATCAACCCGGAGCTGCGCCGGGTCGCGCTGTCCGCGACCGTGGCCGATGTCGATGCCTATCGCGCCTGGCTGGCGCCCGATGGCGATATCGATGCGGTGACGCCGGTGCTGGGGGAGGCGGGGGCCGAGCCGGACGTCACCATCCTGATTCCGGAGGGGCGGGTGCCCTGGTCGGGCCATTCGGGCAAATATGCCGCGAGCCAGGTGATGGCGGAGATATCGGCGCGACAGACCACGCTCGTCTTCTGCAACACGCGCGGCCTGGCCGAACTCATCTTTCAGGAATTATGGTCGGTCAATGACGCGAACCTGCCGATCGCCATCCATCATGGCAGCCTGTCGATCGAGGCGCGGCGCAAGGTCGAGACGGCGATGGCGGCGGGCAAGCTGCGCGCGCTGGTGGCGACCGCTTCGCTGGACCTCGGCGTCGACTGGGGCAATGTCGATTGCGTGATCCAGATGGGCGCGCCCAAGGGCAGTTCGCGCCTGCTCCAGCGCATCGGCCGCGCCAATCATCGGCTCGACATGGCGTCGGAGGCGATATTGATCCCCGGCAATCGCTTCGAATATCTGGAGGCGCGCGCGGCACTGGACGCGGTCGAGGCGGGGGAGCGGGACGCCGATGATTTCCGCCCCGGCGCGCTCGACGTGCTGGCCCAGCATGTGATGGCGATCGCCTGTGCCGGGCCGTTCCGCGAGGAGGAATTGCTGGCCGAAATCCGATCCGCCACCCCCTATAGCGCGCTGACCGACGAGGGCTTTGCCCATGTGCTGCATTTCATCGAGGGCGGCGGCTATGCGCTGCGCGCCTATGACCGGTTCAAGCGGCTGGTGCGGGAGGGCGACGGCACTTGGCGGGTGTCGCATCCCAAGTTCATCCAGCAGCACCGGATGAATGCCGGCATCATCGTCGATCAGCCCGCGCTGGCGGTGCGCTTCGCCAATGGGCGCAAGCTCGGCACGGTGGAGGAGGGCTTTGCCGCCACCTTGCGGCCGGGCGACAGCTTCTTCTTCTCCGGTATGGCGCTGGAAGTGGTGCGGATGGACACCAGCGACCTGGTGGTCCGCGCGACAGCCAAGACCGCGCGCATCCCCAGCTGGGGCGGCACCCGCATGGCGATGTCGACGCGGCTGGCCGACCGGGTGCGCCATTTCCTGGCCGAACCCGACGCCTGGCACCGCTTTCCCGACGATGTGCGCGAATGGCTGGAGGTGCAGCGCGCCCGTTCCGCCCTGCCGCAACCGGGGCAGCTGCTGGTCGAAACCTTCCCGCATGAGGGGCGCCATTATATGGTCTGCTACAGTTTCGAGGGCTGGAACGCGCACCAGTCGCTCGGCATGTTGCTGACCCGGCGGATGGACGCACAGGGGCTGATGCCGCTGGGCTTCGTGTCGAACGATTATGCGCTGGCGGTCTATGGCCTCAAGCCCGTGACCGATCCGCAAAGCCTGTTTTCCGCCGATATCCTCGACCATGAATTTGTCGACTGGGTCGAGCAGTCGAGCCTGCTCAAGCGGGCCTTCCGCGATGTCGCCGTGATCTCCGGCCTGATCGAGCGCCAGCATCCCGGCAAGCGAAAGACCGGGCGGCAGGTCACTTTTTCCACCGACCTCATCTATGACGTGCTGCGCAAATATCAGCCCGATCATCTGCTGCTCAAGGCCGCCTGGGCCGATGCGCGGGCGCGGATGACCGATGTCGGGCGGCTGGGCGACCTCATTGACCGGGCGGCGTCGACCATGCTGCATGTGCCGCTCGACCGGGTCAGCCCGCTCGCCGTGCCGCTGCTGATCCTGATCGGCCGCGAACAGGTGGCGCAGCGCGATGCCGAGGACGCGCTGCTGATCGAGGCCGAGGCGCTGGTGGCCGAGGCCATGCGCGCGGATTGAGGGGGGCATTCGCCGCCCCCCTCTACTGCCGTCATCCCAGCGAAGGCTGGGATCCCGCTTCTTTCTTCCATTGATGCCAAGAAAGAGAGATGCCAGCCTTCGCTGGCATGACGGAAGGGGTAAGGCTTGGACTTACCCCGGCAACCCGTTCAGCTTGGCAAAGGGATCATCGCTCGCATCCTCCTGCCAGCGATATTCGGTCCGGTTGGCGACCCAGCGGGCCATCTCCTTGCCATAGAGTTTGGCGATCAGGCCCAGCGCCATGTCCGTCCCCGCCGAAATGCCGGAGGAGGAGATATATTTGCCGTCCTCCACCCAGCGGGCATGCGGGATCCACGCGACCTTGGCTCCCTGCGCCGTCGCCCAGGCCCAGGCCATCTTGTTACTGGTCGCCTTCACCCCGTCGATCAGCCCGGTCTTGGCCAGCAGGCCGGAGCCCGTGCAGATCGTGGCTACCTGCGGCGTATCCTGCGCCAGCGTGCGGACCGCGGCGAGGAAGTCGGGGTTGTTCACCTCCCGCCGGGTGCCGAGGCCGCCGGGGATCATCACGATGTCGAGTTTCGGCGCATCGGCAAAGCCATGATCGGCGATCGTCTGCGGCCCGGCGCCGCTGCGCACTGGTCCGGCCTTGTCGGCGATCATGACAATCTCGACCCGGTCTTTCAGCATGCCGAACATTTCCAGCGGGCCGAACACGTCGAGCAGTTCGAACCCGTCGAACAACACCATGCCGAGCTTCTTCTTTGGCCCGCTTGGCGGCACCGGCGGCTGCACGGAAAGTTGCGCCGATACAGTCGTGCCGGTCGCGGCGAGCGCGATTCCGGCGGTGAGGAGAAAGTTGCGCCGCGCAACATCGGCTTTGGGCTGGTCGCTCATCGTCACATGCTCCCTGTTTGCCGGGTTAGACGAGCGATGGCGGCGATCCCGCCTATTCGCCGCCGTCCTTGTAGCCGCCACAGCCCTTCAGCACGCCTTCGCCGAAGGAAAGCTGCACCCGGTCGGACCAGATGGCGTCGCTCATCCCGTCGCTGCACGGCCCTTCGGTGACGGTCATTGCAAAGCCATCGCCCAGAAAGCGGATGGCGCGGGGATCATCGGTGCGGGTGACGCTGTAGCGCAGCGGACGATGATCGGGCCGCTGCAAGGTCGCGACCGATCCGGTGACGATCACCGCCCAGAAAGGCTCGGTGCCGATCGCGCGATATTCCTCAGGGGGAGGAGGGGCGGCGGGTGTTTCACGGGAAACAGCGGCGGTGGTCGGTTGCGCGATCGGGGCAGGGGCCGGTTCGGGCGCGGCACTTTCATTGGCGACGATCGCCTGATTGAGGGCAGGGGCCGCGTTGGCGATCGCATTGTCGGCGCGATTGTCGACCATGTTCGGCGGCACGGGATCGCCCGAGCAGGCGGCAAGGGCTAAGAGCCCTGTCAACATCGCCGTCATCTTCACGGGCCGGTCCGCCGGAAACAATGGACCGCATGATCGTCGACCATGCCGATCGCCTGCATCCAGGCATAGACGATGGTAGGCCCGACGAACTTGAAGCCGCGCTTCTTGAGATCCTTGGAAATCGCCTCCGACAGGGCGGTCTGGGTCGGGAAGGTCGTGCCGTCGCCGATGATCGGCCCGTCGGGCGCGAAGGACCAGACATAGGCGGCGAAATCCTCGCCGGCGTCGCGCATCGCGCGATAGATTTGCGCGCCCCTGATCGTCGCCTCGATCTTGGCACGGGCGCGGACGATGCCGGGATCGGCCATCAGCCGTTCGACATCGTCGGGACCGAAGGCGGCGACCTTGTCCGGATCGAAGCCGGCAAAGGCGGCGCGAAACGCCTCGCGCTTGCGCAAGATGGTGATCCAGCTGAGCCCGGCCTGGAACCCCTCCAGCATCAGCATTTCCCACAGCATGCGCGAATCATGCTGGGGCACGCCCCATTCTTCGTCATGATAGCTTTGGTAGAGTGGGTCCGGTCCCACCCAGCTGCAGCGTGGCAGATCGGTCATAGGTTTTGGGTGCGCCTGACGGCGCACGGAGCCGCACCGGCCCGCACCCCCACCCGGCCGCCCAAGAGATTATCCTGATTGGGTGGCCGGGCGGGGGTGCGGGCTGGCGCAGTCATCCGATCAAACGTCCAGGTTGGCGACGTTCAGCGCATTGTCCTGGATGAATTCGCGGCGCGGTTCGACCACGTCGCCCATCAGCTTGGTGAAGATTTCGTCGGCGACGTCGGCCTGTTCCACCTCGACGCGCAGCATCGAGCGATTGTCCGGGTCCAGCGTGGTTTCCCACAGCTGTTCCGCGTTCATTTCGCCCAGACCCTTGTAGCGCTGGATCGACAGGCCCTTGCGGCCGGCGGACAGGATCGCTTCCAGCAATTCGCTGGGGCGCGAGATGTTGACGCCCTTGGCCGACACGGCGGGTAGTTCGTCCTCGCCCAGTTCGTCCTGCGCGGCGACGGCCTTGGCCGAGACCAGGCGGCTACCCTTGGCATAGCTTTCCGCCTCTTCGCTGGCGGTGCCGTGCAGCTTGCGCGCTTCGGCGGAGCCCAGGAAGCCATTTTCGATGACATGATGGTCGGTCACGCCGCGCCACAGCCGTTCGAAATGGAAGCCGCCGCCCTCGGCGATGCGGCCAGTCCACTTGCCTTCGGAATCATGCGATGCGATCCACGCGACCGCCGTGGCCAGCCGTTCGGCCAGCTGTGTTTCGGACAGTTCGGGATCAAGCGCGCCGGTCAGGCCCAGCGCCTCGATGATCGCCGGGTCGTAGCGACGCGGCACATAGCGCATCACCGCGCGCATGCGGCGGGCATGGTCGATCAGGCTGCGCAGATCGTCGCCGGTGCGGGCGCCGCCGGTGGTTTCCAGCGCCATCGTGTCAACGCCATTGTCGACCAGATATTGCTCCAGCGCGGCTTCGTCCTTCAGATAGACTTCGGACCGGCCACGGCTCGCCTTGTAGAGCGGCGGCTGGGCGATGAAGAGATGGCCCGCCTCGATGATCTGGGGCATCTGGCGATAGAAGAAGGTCAGCAGCAGCGTGCGGATATGCGCGCCGTCGACGTCGGCGTCGGTCATGATGACGATCTTGTGGTAACGCAGCTTGTCCAGGTTGAAATCGTCGCGAATGCCGGTGCCCATCGCCTGGATCAGCGTGCCGACTTCCTTGGACGACAGCATCTTGTCGAAGCGCGCGCGCTCGACGTTCAGGATCTTGCCCTTCAGCGGCAGGATCGCCTGATTGTGGCGATTGCGGCCCTGCTTGGCCGAACCACCGGCCGAGTCACCCTCGACCAGGAAGAGTTCGGACTTGGCGGGGTCGCGCTCCTGACAGTCGGCCAGCTTGCCGGGCAGCGAGGCGATGTCCATCGCGCCCTTGCGGCGGGTCAGTTCACGCGCACGCTTGGCCGCCTCACGGGCGGCGGCGGCGTCGATCACCTTCTGGACGATCATCTTGCCGTGGCCGGGATTCTCTTCCAGCCACTCGGCCATCTTGTCGGCCATCAGGCTTTCGAGCGGCTGGCGCACTTCGGAGCTGACCAGCTTGTCCTTGGTCTGCGAGCTGAATTTGGGATCGGGCAGCTTGACCGAAACGATCGCGGTCAGGCCTTCGCGCATATCCTCACCGGTGAGGCTCACCTTCTCCTTCTTCAGCAGGCCGGTCTTTTCGGCATAGCTGTTGAGGGTCCGGGTCAGTGCCGCGCGGAAGGCAGCCAAGTGCGTGCCGCCATCGCGCTGCGGGATGTTGTTGGTGAAGCAGAGGACATTCTCGTAATAAGAATCGTTCCACTCCAGCGCGACGTCGATGGTCACGTCGTCGCGGGTGCCGGCGATCGCGATCGGATCGGGCATCAGCGCATTCTTGTTGCGGTCGAGATATTTGACGAAGGCCGCGATGCCGCCCTCATAATAAAGCTCGACTTCCTTCTTCTCCTCATGGCGCGCATCGACTAGGAACAGGCGCACGCCGCTGTTGAGGAAAGCCAGTTCGCGATAGCGATGCTCCAGCTTGTCGAAATCATATTCGGTCTGGTTCTTGAACGTGCCGCCATCACCCGGCACCTTCTCGGTCGAGGCGAGGAAGGTCACGCGGGTGCCCTTCTTGCCCTCGGGCGCATCGCCGATGATCTTGAGCGGCGCGGTGGCATCGCCATAGGCGAAGCGCATCCAATGTTCCTTGCCGTCGCGCCAGATGTTGAGGTCCAGCCATTCGGACAGGGCGTTCACCACCGAGACGCCCACGCCGTGCAGGCCGCCCGACACCTTATAGGCATTGTCGTCCGACGTGTTCTCGAACTTGCCGCCCGCGTGCAGCTGGGTCATGATGACCTCGGCCGCCGACACGCCTTCTTCCTTGTGGATGCCGGTCGGGATGCCGCGGCCATTATCCTCGACACTGACGCTGTTGTCGGGGTTGAGCGTGATGACGATCCGGTCGCAATGGCCGGCCAGCGCCTCGTCGATCGCATTGTCGCTGACCTCGAACACCATATGGTGCAGGCCCGACCCGTCGTCGGTGTCGCCGATATACATGCCGGGCCGCTTGCGCACGGCGTCGAGGCCTTTCAGCACCTTGATGCTGTCGGCGCCATATTCATTGCTGT
This sequence comes from Sphingobium sp. IP1, assembly GCF_002708645.1. Taxonomy (NCBI): domain Bacteria; kingdom Pseudomonadati; phylum Pseudomonadota; class Alphaproteobacteria; order Sphingomonadales; family Sphingobiaceae; genus Sphingobium; species Sphingobium sp. IP1. The sequence continues at coordinate 14,116 of NZ_NOIW01000093.1, read as the reverse complement.
TGGGGCTGTTCTGCTGTTCGTCGCTCATACCCAGCATATAGGGAATGGCGCCTCGAAACTAAAGCGAAACATGGCGGCTTCCACCCGGCTTTGGGGCGGTTTATCAGGCGCTCATGCGTGTTGTCCCGATCCTTGCCCTGATGCTGCTTTCCGCCTGCTCGCGCAGCAGCGAAGTCGCCGACGAATTGCCCAACAGCTCGCTGGCCGGCGCCCCGCGCGAGGCGATGCCCGAAACCCGGATCGAGGCGACCCTGGCCCGGCCGGTGACGATCGGCGAGGATGGCCCCCGGCTCGATGCCTGCGGCGCGATGGGACAGGCGACCCGTGTCGGGCCGCAGGGATTGAGCGTCCGGTCCGCGCCCTTTGCCGAGGCGAAGGCGCTGGCGCAGCTGGCCGAAGGCGCGCGGGTGCATGTCTGCACCCGCAGCATCGACCAGAAATGGCTGGGCGTGGTGATCCCGCCGCCAGCGCCCGAAGGCGCGGCACCGACCGATTGCGGCGTGCGCGAACCGGTCGACCGCAAGCAGGCCTATGCCGGTCCCTGCACCAGCGGCTGGGTCTCCAGCGCCTATGTCCGGCTGGTGGCGGGCTGATTACAGTCCGCCCAGATAATCCAGCTTGCCCAGCGGCACGCCGGCTTGGCGCAGCAGGGCATAGGCGGTCGTCAGGTGGAAATAGAAATTGGGCAGCGAGAAGGTCAGCACATGGCTGCGCCCGGTGGAGGAAAATTCGCCGCGCGAGGTCTTGAGGATGACGGTCGCCTCCTCGCGCCCGTCGATCCTGTCGCGCGGTACCGATTCCAGGAAGGCGATGGTGCGGGCGATGCGATCCTGCAGGTCGGCGAACGTCTCCTCCGTGTCGGGCAGGGGGAGGGGCTCCAGCTCGCCGATGCGGATGATCGCGCCCTTGGCGCTGTCGGTGGCGAGCTGCACCTGTGCGGTCAGCGGGCGCATATCCTCGATCAGGCGGGCGCCGGTCAGCGTGGCGGGATCGATCCCCTGTTCGGCGGCATAAACCGCACCCTTGTCGAGCAGGGTGGAGAGGACGCGCAGGCCACGCCGGAAGGCGGGGACGGTCAGGTCGTAGAGTTCGGTCGCCACGTGAGCAGGATTCCCTTCATTCGATGCCGGTGAAGACCAGCTTCTGCACGCGGCGGCCGGTGTTCACTTCGGTCGCATAGATATTGCCGGCGCTGTCGGTATCAATGCTGTGCAGCCAGGTGAATTGCCCGGCCTGCCGCCCGATCCGGCCGAAGGCGCCAAGCACGGTGTGGGTCTTGCGCTCCAGCACCCAGATGCGGCCGTTCATCATGTCGGCGACGTAGAGATAGGTCTGGTCGGGGTCGGGCGAGAAGGCGATGTCGGTGACGGTGTGGGTGCCGCCGGTTTCCGGCGCGATCGCCAGGTCGCGCACGAAGGTCAGGCCGCCATCCTTCTCCCGCTTGAACAGTTGTGCGCGGTTATTGTTGCGGTCGCAGACATAGAGGTGGCCGTCATTCGTCGGCACCACGCAATGGACGATGCTGTTGAAGATGGCGGACTTGGGATCGGCGACCCGGCTGGGATCGACGGCATGGCTCTGGTCGAACGTGCCCTGCAGCACCGGTCCGCTCGGCGGCTTGGCATAGGCGCCCCAGCGGCCCTTGTAGCTATTGGTCCGGTCGTCGAAGCCGATCACCCGGCGGTTCACATAGCCGTCGGATATCAGCACCATGCCGTCCGAATGATTGATGTCGGACGGGTTGCCGAGTTGATCGGTCGCATCATTGCCGCCGGTCTTGTCGCGCCGGCCGAAGCTGCGGATATATTTGCCCTCCGGCGTATAGTTCATGACGACATGGTCGCCCTTGCCATTGCCGCCGAACCAGACGCTGCCGGCCTTGTCGACGAAGATGCCATGCAGGCTGGCGGGCCATTGATTGACGCCATCGACCGTGGGGGCGCTGGCGGCGCCGCCCCAGCCGCCCAGATAGCGGCCATCCTGGGCGAAGCGCACCACCGGCGGGGCCGGCTTGCAGCAGACGGCGGTGGCGGGCGATTCGGCGAGGCCCGTGTCGGTCGCGGTCAGGCTGTGCGGGCGATGCACGACCCAGACCGAATCGTCCGGACCGACCGCAACGCCGCCGACCTGACTCCGCAGCAGATCGCCCGGCATGGCCGGCCAGGCGGCATCGACCTTGAAGCGCGGCATCTTGGTGCCAGCGGGCGCGATCTGTTCGAAGGCGAGGGGAGCGAGCGCCTGCTCCGGCGGCGCGGCGGAGGCCGCGACGGCGAAGGGCAGGGTAAGGGCAGCGGCGAGGAAGGCGCGCATCGGCGGGGACTCCTTGATCGTCGGGAATGGCGGAGGCGGGATCATGCCCGACTGCCCGGTCCGGTCAAGGAAGATGCAACGCATTTTCAATGCAGAAAAGGACCGGCCGACGGGTTTCTGTCGGCCGGTCAGGGGGCAACTTATCCCGCGATCGCCGGGCGCTCGGGCGGCGTGATCGTGAAGAAGGGCAGGGCATGGTGGACGATCCAGCCGATCGTCGCGGCATAGACGATGGTGCCGATGCCGACCGTGCCGCCCAGCATCCAGCCGGTCGCCAGGACCGCGATCTCGATACCGGTGCGCACCCATTTGACCGGCCAGCCGTTGCGGCGGCACAGGCCCGTCATCAATCCGTCGCGCGGACCCGGCCCCAGGCCGGCACCGATATAGGCGCCACCGGCAATGCCATTCAGCACGATCCCCGCGCCCAGCCAGGCGGCGCGCATCGCATAGCCGTCCGGCGTCGGCAGATAATGGAGGCTGATGTCCACCGCCGTGCCGATCACCAAAATGTTGCAGACCGTGCCGATCCCCGGCCGCTGCCGCAATGGCCACCAGAGCAGCAGCACGACCGCGCCGACCAGGTTGACCGTCATGCCGAAGCTGAGGCCGAGCTTGGGCGCCAGTCCCTGATGCAGCACATCCCAGGGATCGAGCCCCAGATTGGCGCGCAGCATCAGCGCCATGGCAAAGCCGTAGAGCACAAGGCCCCAGAAGAGCTGGAAGAGGCGGCGGGTCATCATGGGCATCAGGACTAGCCAAATTGGCCTTTTACAAAAGGACCAATGGCGCGTAAGTGGCCTTCAAATCTCTCTGATTGGATTGATCGCCATGTCCACTTCCTTCCTTCGGCCCCCCTCGCTGCTGCGGTTGCTGGGCGCCTGGCGCGCGCAGGACAGTGCCGAGCCGGCCTATCGCCAATTGGCGCAGGCGCTGCGGATGCTGGTGCTGGACGGGCGGATCGGCCTCAATGTCCGGTTGCCGGGCGAGCGGGAACTGGCCGCCGCGCTGGGGCTCAGCCGCACCACCATTGCCGCCGCCTTCGACCGGCTGCGCGACGAGGGCTATCTGGAAAGCCGGCAGGGGTCGGGCAGCGTCACCCGCCTGCCGCCCGGCCGGGTCGAGACCCCGACGCCCGACATCGATGGGGTCACCGGCGACAATCTGCTCAACTGGACCCATGCCGCGCTGCCGGCCGCGCCCGGCGTGGGCCTGGCCTATGCCCATGCGGTCGAGGCGCTGCCCGCCTATCTGGGGGATCTGGGCTATGATCCGCTCGGCCTGCCGGTGCTGCGCCGGGCGATCGCCGCCCATTATGAGCGGCGTGGCTGCCCGACCGATCCCGACCAGATCATGATCACCAACGGTGCGCAGCAGGGTTTCTCGCTGCTGCTGCAATGGCTGGCGGGGCCGGGCGACCGGGCGGTGATCGACCATCCCACCTATCATAATGCGATCCAGGCGTTGCAGCGGGCCAATGTCGTGCCGGTGCCGGTCGGCCTGCCGGTCCATGGCTGGGATATCGACGCCATGGACGCGGCCTTCCGCCAGACCGCGCCGCGCTTTGCCTATATCATCGCCGATTTCCACAATCCCACCGGGCGCAGCATGGACCCGGCGACCCGCCGCGCGCTGGTTTCGGTGGCGATGCGCACCCACACGCCGCTGGTGATCGACGAGACGATGGTGGCGATGGGGCTCGACGGATCGCCGCCGCCGCCGGTCGCCTGCCATGATCCGTCCGGCCGCCATGTCATCACCCTGGGGTCGGCCAGCAAGATCTTCTGGGGCGGGCTTCGGGTTGGCTGGATCCGTGCCGATCCGCAGACCGTGGCCGCGCTCGGCCGCATCCGCACGACGATGGACATGGCCAGCCCCGTGGTCGAGCAGCTCGCCGTCGCCCAGCTGATGGACGCGGACGAGGGGCTGGGTCCGCGCGCGGCGATGCTGCGCGACCGGCGCGACCATCTGCTGGCGCAACTGGAAAAACATCTGCCGCACTGGCGGGTGGAATCGCCGGCCGGCGGCCTGTCGCTCTGGGCCGAACTGCCCCGCGCGGAGGCAAGCGCGCTCGCCGCGCTGGCGGGCAATCATGGCGTGCGCATAGCCGCCGGCCCGCGCTTCGGCGTCAATGGCGCGTTCGAGCGGTTCCTGCGCCTACCCTTCACCCTGCCGGAAGCGCAGCTCGACATGGGCGTCGCTCGGCTGGTGGAGGCGGATGCTCGCCTCCACGCCCGCACCCCGCGCGGCCGCGATCCGCTGGCCCTCGCCCTGGAGGCCGACCGATTGATCTGACCCATAAGAAAAGGGCCGCGCGGAACATCACCGCGCGGCCCTTTTCAATCGGCTATGCCAAAGGGGCTCAGCCCTTCTTCTTCTCGGCCTGATAGCGTTCGATCGCTTCCAGCGTGATCCGCTTGGCGTCTTCCGCGCCACCCCAGGTGCCGATGCGCACCCACTTGGTCTTTTCCAGATCCTTATAGTGAGTGAAGAAATGCTCGATCTGCTCCATCACGATGGTGGGCAGATCGTCCTTCTCGCCGACATTATTATAATAGGGGAAGGTCTTGTTGTCCGGCACGCAGACCAGCTTCTCGTCGCCGCCGGCTTCGTCTTCCAGGTTCAGCACGGCGATCGGGCGTGCGCGCACGACCGAGCCGGGCACGAACGGCGAGCGGGCGATGACCAGCGCGTCGAGCGGATCGCCATCGGGCGACAGGGTGTGCGGCACGAAGCCGTAATTCGCCGGATAGCGCATCGGCGTATGCAGGATGCGATCGACGAACAGCGCGCCCGAGGCCTTGTCGAACTCGTACTTCACGGGTTCGCCGCCAACCGGCACCTCGATGATGACGTTCAGGCTGTTTGGCGGATCTTCGCCGACGGGGATCAGGTCAATATTCATGCATCTTCGCCTTTTACATGCGGTTGCTTGGAAATCTTCAGGTGCGCGGCTGCAGCAGCTTGTCGAGGCTGCCTTCGCCGGTGCCGGTCTTTTCGAGGTGCGGATAGCGCAGGCCATCCGAATAAGCGAGGGTCAGGGTACGATAATATTTGTCCTGCTTTAGGATAAGCTGGATCGGCTTCTTCGCGTCCTTAGCCTCGGTCAGCGCCGTCTTGAATGCGTCGCTCGAATATTCATTGCCGTTCACCGCAATAATCTTCGATCCTACCGCAAGGCCGGCCTTGAACGCTGCGCTGTTCCAGATCACGGCCGCGATATCGCCGTCATTCTTGACCGTCAGGCCCACGCCAAAGCTCTGGTCGACCGTCTTCTGCGCGCCTTCGGCCGCCTTGGTGATGGCATTGGGGGTATCGGTATAGACCAGCTTGTAGCCGCCCAGGGTGAAGCCGCCCTTGGGCGTTTCCGTGGTGGGGCTGTCGACATATTTGTGGAACAGGCCGGCCCAGTCATAGGGGGCGACGCCGTTCAGCGTGTCGATCACGTCCTGGCGATTATAGACGACCTGGCCCCAGTCGCCCGGCTTGATGCCGAAAAAGGCCTTGGCGAAATCGTCGATGCCCTTGGCGCCTTTGGTCTGCTGGCGCAGGATGCCGTCGACCTCCAGCCAGATCATCAGGCCTTCATTATAATAATCCTCCGACCGCTGCCAGTTGGCCCAGCCCTTGGGACGGCGGGCGGAGATGATCGGATCATTGGTGGTGTCCACCATCGGGCGCCATTCGCGGCCGCGCGTAGTGTCCAGCTTCGCTGCAATCTGGGCATAGGCGTCCAGCGTCTCCTGCTTGGAGAACATGCCCGAACGCGCGCCCAGCACATAGCCCCAGAACTGGGTCTGGCCTTCATAGACCCACAGCAGGCTGTCCTGCATCGGCACGTCGAAATTGGGCGTCCACAGCAGGTCGGGGCGGCGGAACTTGCCGTCCCAGCTATGGGTGAATTCATGCGGCAGCAGGTTGCGGTCGAGCAGCGCCTCGCCCGAATCCCACTTCTTGAAATAGCCCGGCTCGACCTGATTCTCGGACGAGCGATGATGCTCCAGGCCAATGCCGCCCATCTCGTCGGTGATCGACAGCAGGAAATCATAATGGTCGAAATGATAGGTACCGAACGCGGCGCCGGCTTCGGCCACCAGCTTCTTGTGCCTGGCGATCTGGTCGGTGTTGAACACCAGTTCGTCGGCATCGTCGGCAACGATGTTCAGCGTGACGTTGTGGCCCAGGTCCACCGCCTTGAAATGGGTGCCGGCAAAGACCGGCGAGTCCTGCAGCGCCTCATAGTCGATCACGTCATAGGCGATGGTGTCGCCGCTACGCTTGCCGCGCAGCGCGGTCGCCGCCTGCCAGCCGGCGGGATAGGTGACATTGGCCTGCACCGGGATCTGGCGGGTATAATAGCCGGCCGGGTAGAGCGAGACATCTTCCCACTGGATATTCTGCATCTTGGGCGTCACGACGACGCGGCCCTGGTTGGTCGCGGTCGCCGACAGGAACTGGAACTGCGCCACGACCTGCTTGGTGCCGGCCGGCACGTCGATCTCGAACGCATAGACGTTGAGCGGATTGCGCTTCCAGCTGATCGGCTTGCCGTCGGCGGTGAAGGTCAGGCCGGTCAGTTTCTCGATCGGGCCGCGCGGGGCATGGTTGCCGGGCAGCCATTCGGGCATCAGCAGGGTCATCGGGCCGCTCGACGCGACGGGAATGGTTTCCTTCACGCGGAAGATGCGCTGCACCGTGTCGGTGGCATCGACGTCAAGGCGGATCGTGCCGCCCGGATAGGGGACATCCTTGGGCATCGGCTTGGCGCTGTCGACGGGCAGGGCGGTCGGCTTGGAACGGATGACGTCCTGCGCCAGCAACGGGCTGGCAATCGCGGTCGAAAGGCAAAGGGCGGCAGCAAGGCTGCGGATCATGACGGTCTCCAGAAAAGGAACGGGGGCCGGACGGCCCGTCTGTCCCAAGCATGGCGGGGCGAATCGCCCGCGTCCACCCCTTATGCCGCCATAAAAAGCGCGTTTCCTTGGGCCGCAATTATCGTTAAAGGCGCTGCCCCATGGCGAAGATCGAAACGCCGCGCCCGGTGCGCGGAACGCAGGACATGTTGGGCGGCACGGCGGAGGCGTTCCAGGAACGCTTCGCCCATGTCGTCGCCACCTTTGACCGGGTGCGCAAACTCTATGGATTCCAGCGGGTTGAAGTGCCCGTTTTTGAATCGACCGCGGTGTTCGCCCGTTCGCTGGGCGAAAGCACCGACGTTGTGTCGAAGGAAATGTACACGTTCGAGGATCGCGGCGGTGACAGCATCACCCTGCGCCCCGAATTCACCGCCGGCATTTCACGCGCCTATATTACCGAGGGCTGGCAGCAATATGCGCCGCTCAAGGTCGCGACCCATGGCCCGCTGTTCCGTTACGAGCGCCCGCAAAAGGGCCGCTTCCGTCAGTTCCACCAGCTCGACGCCGAAATCCTGGGCGCGGGCGAGCCGGCGGCCGATGTCGAGCTGCTGGTGCTGGCCGACCAGCTGCTGCGCGAACTGGGCGTGTCGGAAGGCGTGACCTTGAACCTCAACACGCTCGGCGACGCGGAAAGCCGCGAAGCCTGGCGCGCCGCGCTGATCGCCCATTTCGAGGCGCATCGTGGCGAGCTGTCGGAAGAAAGCATCGACCGGCTGGCGAAGAATCCGCTGCGCATCCTCGACTCCAAGGATCCGCGCGATCGCCCGATCGCCGACAGCGCGCCGGACATCGACGCCTATCTGACCGACGAGGCGCGCAGCTTCTTCGACAAGGTGACCAGCGGCCTCGACGCCGCCGGTGTCGCCTGGGAACGCAATTCGCGGCTGGTGCGTGGCCTCGATTATTATCGCCACACCGCGTTCGAGTTCATTACCGGCCGGCTCGGCGCACAGGGCACGGTGCTGGGCGGCGGTCGCTATGACGGCCTGATCGAAAATCTGGGCGGTCCGTCCACCCCGGCGGTTGGCTGGGCAGCGGGTATCGAGCGGCTGGCGATGCTGATCGACCAGCCGGCGATCGACAAGCCGCAGGTCGTGCTGATCCCGATGGGCGAGGCGGCCGAGGCGAAGGCGACTGGCATCATCGCCGATCTGCGCCGTGCCGGCATCGCCTGCGACATGGGCTATCGCGGCAATATGAAGAAGCGGATGCAGCGCGCCAACGCGTCGGGTGCTCGCTATGCGATCATCCTCGGTGATGACGAGCTGGCGCGGGGCGAAGTGGCCATCAAAGATCTTGAACAAGGATCACAAGCGACGGCTGCTCTCGCCGGCCTTACCGACGCCATGTGGGCGCAGGTGATGCGGAATGAGTTTCCAGATGCGGTAACGACGAACGCCGATGGTGTCGTTGTCCAAGAGCCGTTTCAGCTCTGATGCACATTTCCGCCGAACGCATCGCGCAGATCGAGGCGCGCCGGGACGAGGTGCAGGCGTCGATGACGCGCGCCGACCTCGCGCCCGATGCGTTCGTGAAACTGTCCAAGGAATATGCCGAGATCGAGCCGGTGGCGCGGGCCGCGCATGAAGTGCGCCGGCTGCGCCAGGAGTTGCGTGCGCTCGAACAGATGGCCGGCGGCGAGGACAGCGATGCCGATCCGCTGATGCGCGAAATGGCGCAGGAGGAAATGCAGCTGCTCAAGGGGCAGCTGCCCGATGCCGAGCGCGCGCTGGCGCTGCAGCTGCTGCCCAAGGATTCGGCTGATGCCCGCCCGGCGATGCTGGAAATCCGCGCCGGCACCGGCGGCGACGAGGCGGCTTTGTTCGCCGGCGACCTGTTCCGCATGTATCAGCGCTATGCCGATACCCAGGGGTGGAAGATGGAGATGCTCTCCGCCAACGCCTCGGAACAGGGCGGTTTCAAGGAAGTCGTGGCCAGCATCAACGGCACCGGCGTCTTCGCCAAGCTGAAGTTCGAGAGCGGCGTGCATCGCGTCCAGCGCGTGCCGGTCACCGAAAGCGGTGGTCGCATCCATACGTCGGCTGCGACCGTGGCGATCCTGCCCGAGCCGGAAGAGGTCGACGTCCAGATCGCCGATTCCGACCTCAAGATCGACATCTATCGCGCCTCGGGCGCCGGTGGCCAGCACGTCAACACCACCGATTCCGCCGTGCGCATCACCCATTTGCCGACCGGGATCGTCGTGACACAGCAGGACGAGCGATCGCAGCACAAGAACAAGGCCAAGGCGATGCAGGTGCTGCGCGCCCGCATCTATGAGGCGGAGCGCGAGCGCACCCAGAGCGAACAGGCCGGCGCGCGCAAGGCGATGGTGGGATCGGGCGACCGGTCGGAGCGCATTCGCACCTATAATTTCCCGCAGGGGCGGGTGACCGACCATCGCATCAACCTGACCCTGCACCGCCTGCCCGAAATTCTCGAAGGGCCGGGGCTTGCCGAAGTGATCGACGCGCTGGTGGCCGAGGATGAGGCCGCGCGCCTCGCCCAGTTGGACGGGGTGGCGTGAGCGTCGCCGATGCACTGCGCGACGCCACTGTCAGCTTAGCCGCGATCAGCGACACCCCCCGGCTCGACGCCGAACTGCTGATGGCCCATGCACTGGGCATCGGCCGCAATGACCTGCTGCTGCGCCAGCGCGATCTGTCTGCCCCTGACACTTTCGCTGTCCATCTGCAGCAACGGCTGGCCGGCGCGCCGATCGCCCATATTCTGGGCAGCCGCGATTTCTGGACGATCAGCCTGGCCGTCACCCCCGACGTATTGATCCCGCGCCCGGACAGCGAGACGCTGATCGAGGCGGCGGTCGATCATTTCCGCGATCGTGCGCCCGCGACCCTGCTGGACCTTGGCACCGGATCGGGCGCGCTGCTGCTCGCCGCGCTCGACCAGTGGCCCGATGCGACAGGGCTGGGCATCGATGCCTCGGCCGCAGCGCTGGGGGTGGCGCAGGGCAATGCCGACCGGCTGGGCATGGGGACGCGTGCGCGCTTCCAACTGGGCGATTGGGCGGCCGGCGTGACCGGACCGTTCGACCTGCTGCTGATCAACCCGCCCTATATCGCCACCGACGCGCCGCTCGCCGGCGATGTGCTGCACGATCCGGCCAGCGCCCTGTTTGCCGGCGCCGACGGGCTGGACGATTATCGCCGCATCGCGCCGCAACTGCCCGCGCTGATCGCGCCGGGCGGCATGGCCGCGATCGAGATCGGCTATGATCAGGGGCAAAGCGTGTCGGCGCTGCTGCGGGCACAGGGGCTGGGCGTGTCGCTGCGCCGCGACCTTGCGGGGCATGATCGCTGCCTCGTCGCCACGCCGGGCGAATAAGAAGGCGGGATTTCACGCTACCACAGCGAAAATTGCTTGGTTTATCGCGTGAATGCCATTACATCGGGATCAGGAAAACCGCCATTCCGGCGACATGGCCTTATCAGGCCATTGATGGATAAGGCATTTTCCTGCTCCTGAAAGTCAAGATGGCGCTGCTGCGCAAGCGCCTCTGGTGGCTGAGGGCGTGGTCCGGTTCGGATCATGTCTGGCGGAGCCACATCCGGCCCCACGGAAGGGGCGGTGCTTGGGGATAGCAGCTGAACAGTGTTTTCAGTGAATATTATCATAGCGAACGCAAGGATCATGTCTTGATCAACAACCGGCAGGCCGGTCGCCGCAATCGCGGCCGGAATAATAACAACAACGGTCGTCCCAATGGCGGTAACCGGGGTGGTGGCGACAACGGCAACCGTATCGACAACCGCGCCCGCGGCAATGCGGCCCAGCTTCTTGAGAAATACAAGAATATGGCGCGCGATGCCCAGATGGCCGGCGACCGTGTGAACGCCGAATATTATCTGCAGTTCGCCGATCATTATTTCCGCGTGCTGGCCGACAATCGTTCGCGCCAGGAGGAGCAGCAGCAGCGCTTCCGCCGGAATGACGAGAATTTCGACGATGAGGGCGAAGATTTCGAGGGCAATGAGGACGGCGCCGAAGAGGGCCGCACCGAACAGCCCGAGCGCGCCGAACGCGATTATGACCGTCGCGAACCGCGCGGCGAGCGCCAGGATCGCGGTGATCGCAATGACCGCGGTGACCGCAACGACCGGGGCGACCGCAACCGTCGTGACCGCAATCGTCGCGACCGCCCGGTGGCCGAGGAAGGCGCCGAGCAGCAGCCGGTGGCAGCCGAACAGCCTGCAGAACTCGCAGCCGAGCCGGCCGCCGAAGCGCCCAAGCCGCGCCGTGGCCGTCCGCGCAAGGCCGATGCCGCGCCGACCGAAGCGAATGAAGGCCTGGATGTCAGCATCCTGCCGCCCTCGATCGCTCGCGCCGATAATGACAGCGACACGGACGTGACCGAGGAAGCGCCCCGCAAGCGCACCCGTCGCGCCCGTCCGGCAACCGAAGCCGCCGAATAAGCGCGGCTTTCGGGCAACCCCAAAAACAAAAAGGGCGGTGCCATCCCGGCGCCGCCCTTTTTGTTTGCAAATATAGCCGCTTGGGGCAGAAGATCGTCGCATAAGGGGAGTGCAGACCTGATGACGACTGTCCGCCTGTTGACCGGTCTGGCGCTGCTGCTGCCGGCCGCCGCCTTTGCCCAGACCGCTGCTGTCGATCCCACCGGCGCCACTGCGCAGGGCGATGTCGCCGTCACCATCTATAATGGCGGTCCGTCGCTGGTGCAGGATGACCGGCAATTGAGCGTCAATGCCGGCCGCAACCGCATCGAATTTCCCGACGTCTCGGCCCGCATCCGGCCCGAGACGGTCAATCTCTCCGGCCCCGGCTTCTCGATCGTCGAGCAGAATTTCGATTTCGACCTGCTCTCGCCCGACAAGCTGATGGACAAGGCGGTGGGGCAGGAAGTGACGCTGGTCCGCACCAATCCCGCGACCGGCACCGAGACTCGCGAGCGCGCCAAGATACTCGCGGCCAATGGCGGCATCGTCATGCAGATCGGTTCGCGGATCGAGGTGCTGCGCGACGACGGCCTGCCAGTGCGTGTGATCTTCGATCGGGTGCCGCCCAATTTGCGCGCCCGTCCGACCCTGTCGGTGACGATCGAGGCCGCGCGCGGCGGCACCGTGCCGGCCCGATTATCCTATCTGACGCCCAATCTTGGCTGGACCGCCGACTATGTCGCACTGTTCGACGCGGCCAAGGGCGCGATGGACATGCAGGGCTGGGTGACGCTCACCAACAATACGGGCACGAGCTTCACCAATGCGAAGACGATCCTGGTCGCCGGCAATCCGGCCAATGGCGGGGGGCGGCGTAACTGGTGGCAGTCGTCGGGAACGGGGGGGAGCGGCGCGATCGACCAGGCCGGCACCGAAAGCGGCCCGCGCGAGCGGCTGGGCGACTATTATCTCTATCCGCTGGCCGATCGCACGACCATCGCCAATGCCCAGCAGAAGCAGGTCAGCTTCCTCGACGTGAAGGGCGCGCCGGCGCGCGCGACCTATGAATATCTCAATAGCTGGATGGGCAGTTCGACCGAGCCGATGAGCGCGTCGAGCGTGCTCAAATTCTCGACCTCGAAACAGGGCGGGCTTGGCGATCAGCTGCCGGCCGGCACGATCCGCGTCTATATGCGCGACGCGCGCGGCGATCCGCAGTTCATCGGTGAGAACAGCATCGACCATACGCCGATGGGTTCCTCCATGGCGCTGCGCACCGGCGAGGCATTCGACGTCAAGGTGCGCCCGACCGTCGAGCAGCGCACGAAGAAGGGCAGCCAGCGCTGGGAAACGCGGATGCGCTACACGCTCACCAATGCCCGGCCCGAAGCGGTGACGGTCGACCTGGCCCAGCAGGGGCTGTGGGGCGACACCCGCGTTACCGCACAAAGCCTCGAAGGCAAGCGCGTCTCCGCCGACCGGATGGAATGGAGCGTGCCGGTGCCGGCCAATGGCTCGGTCGATCTCAGCGTCACCTTCGATTCGCGCTACTGACCGGGCCGGCGCCGTGCTGCTGCGCGTCCTCGCCCTACTTCTGCTCTGCCTCGGCATCGCGCCGGCGCGGGCGGGGACGGTGGTTTCGGCCAAGGCGGATTCGGTCTCGGTCACCGTCTATCGCCAGCCCGATCGCGCCAAGGGGGCGATCGATCCCAAATGGCCTGGCGGCTATGCGCTGATCAATGAGACTCGCATCATCGACCTGCCCAAAGGCGACTCGGTGGTGCGGTTCGAGGGGGTGGCAGAGGGGCTGATGCCCGAAACCGCGATCCTCTCGGGCATGCCGCAGGGCGTGCGCGAGAAGAATCGCGATGCCCGGCTGCTCTCGCCCGCCGGTCTGGTCGACGCCTATCTCAAGCGCAGCGTCACCCTGCGCCGCACCGACCGCAAGACCGGCAAGGTCAGCGAGCAGGATGCGATCATCAGCGCCGGGCCGATGGGCGGCGTCATCGTCCAGACGGCGCAGGGCTATGAGGCGCTGGGATGCAGCGGTCTGCCGGAACGCATGCTCTATCCGCGCGTGCCGACCGACCTGTCGCCGCGCCCGACGCTATCGGTGATCGCCACCAGCGCCCGGTCCGCCCGCGTCACGCTGCAACTTACCTATCTGGCCGAGGGATTCGACTGGGCCGCCAATTATGTCGCCGACATGCAGGATGATGGCCGCCATCTCGATCTCATGGCCTGGCTGACCGTGGCCAATGGCGGCGTCACCGGCTTTGCCGACGCCCGGCTCAGCGTCATCGCCGGCCAGCCCAACAAACAGGGGCGCAAGGTGCAACCCCGTTCGACCGGCGGACCGCTGCAGCTGCGCTGCTGGCCAATGGACATCACCAGCACCCATCCACAGTGGGAACTGTTCCCGATCGAGATGCCGCAGGCCGAGGCGATGATGGATTCGGCGCAGGAGATCGTGCT